>CAYIKP010000001.1:0-3688 GCA_964364225.1 uncultured Candidatus Saccharibacteria bacterium
TTCATGTATTTCAAGGTTTCTTCGCCAACTTTCCCTTTTTCTTCTAACTGAAGAGTAACTATTTCTCGTTCAACTTTACGCGCGATGGTACGGGCTACATCTAAAAGAGCACTTTCTTCGCTACCTCCAGAAATAATGAATGAAGTTATTGGTGGCAGGAGCGGTTCAATACTGTTAATAATGTTTTGGCAATATATAACCGATTCACCCTGAATAGTCTTCTGCGCTCCAGCAACTTCTGCTTGGACAATAAATAGCTTTTCTTGAATCTCGTGAAGGATTTCTGCATACAACTCTTCTTTTTCGCCAACTTTTATTGAAAGACCTTTCGATTTGGTCTTTACCAAGCCCAAAAAAGAATTTAGATGATCGAGTGAACCGAGTACTCCAAAAACACTATCCGCCTTTGATAATCGCGTGCCAGGAGGACAATTGAATAGCTTGGTTGTGCCGTCGTCGCCCTTACCGGTATATAACATAAGCGAGATTAGTTACAGGTTAGACAAACTCCTGGTGGTAAGTCTTCTGGCTGAGGGTTTTTTACATCCACAGCGCTTCTGACATTAGTATCAACCATAACAGTATCACCGCCTAGATCAGCCAAAGTGGAGAGAATTCCTTTCTCTTCCTCTCCTTTTTCAGCATTACCCTTCTTTTTGTCTTTTCCAACATTCAATACCTGCACTGATTTAGAGCCATCTCTGTAAACCGTAATTCCTTTGCATCCAGTGTCCCAAGAAAGCATGTAAGCTTTTTTAACATCCTCAACTGTGGCCTTGTTTGGTAAGTTGATTGTTTTTGATACGGCATTGTCGATGTGTTTCTGGAAAGCTGATTGCATTTTTACGTGATCAGGAAAATCTAGATCATGAGCAGTTACAAATATTTTCTGCCATTTAAGTGGAACGCCTTTTATTCCTGCTACAGAACCATGGTCTGCCACCTTTCTCATCATTGCTTCTGAATAAAATCCTTCACGACGTGCAATCTCTTCAAACTGTTTGTCTACTTCGACCAACTCAACCCAATCATTTTCTCCCTTTCCGATTCTGGATTTTCTAATGTAAGCCAAAGCAAATTTTGGTTCGATTCCTTGCGAGCAACCAGCGATAATGCCGATTGTTCCAGTTGGAGCGATTGTTGTTACGGCACAATTACGCAATCTCTCCCCACCAGGGTGGTTGTAAAGAGAGTCTTTGAAGTTTGCAAATGTTCCACGCCTCTTTGCTATTGCAATTGAAGCTGAATGCGATTCTTTTTCAATAAAACTCATTAACTCATCTGCCAATTGAAGCGCTTGTTTAGAGTTGTAGGGGATTTCAAGACTAACTAGTGTGTCAGCCCAACCCATAAGCCCTAAACCAATACGACGATTTGTTCTTGCCATTGCATCAATTTCAGGCAAAGGATATTTATTCATATCAATAACATTGTCTAAGAAGTGTACAGACTCATGTACTGTGGTTTTTAATCTGTTCCAATCAACAACATTTTTTCTTCCTTCTTTCTTTACAAATTTGTTTATATCAATACTTCCAAGATTGCATGGCTCGTTTGGCAATAGTGGTTGTTCTCCACATGGATTTGTTGATTCAATCCTTCCAAATTTAGGAGTTGGGTTTCCGCGTGCATCGTTCATACGGTCTATGAATACAACACCAGGGTCGCCAGTTTCCCAAGCAAGGTTTGCAACCTTGTCGAAAACCTCATTAGCATCGAGTTCTCCAACTGCTAGGTTATTCTTTGGATTAATGAGCTTATAGGTCTTTCCTTTCTTTACGGCCTCCATAAACTCGTTTGTTATAGCCACAGAAATATTAAAGTTCTGAAGTATTCCTTCTTTTGTCTTGGCGGTAATGAATTCAAGTACATCTGGGTGGTCAATATTTAGAATAGCCATCATCGCGCCACGCCTCTTACCACCTTGCTTCACAACTTCAGCAACCATATCGAACACTCGCATAAAAGAAATTGGTCCAGATGAAACACCACCAGTTTGCATTACGATGTCATTTTTTGGACGAAGTCTTCCAAAGTTGTATCCTGTTCCACCACCAGACTTGTGTATTATCGCGGTTGCTTTCGCTGCTTCGAAAATACTTTCTATTGAATCTTCAACAGGTAATACAAAACAAGCAGAAAGTTGTTGCATCGGGGTTCCTGCATTCATCAATGTTGGCGAGTTTGGAAGGAATTCTAATGACGCAATCAATCTATAAAACCTTTCTTCTGTCTTCATTATGTCTTCGTCTGAAATGTTTGGGTCGTAAATCTTTTCTGCTGCTGCTATGTTTGATGAAATTCTTCTGAAAAGCTGTTGAGGAGTTTCTATAATTTTTCCATTAGCATCTTTTCTTAAATATCGTGATTCCAAAACCTTCAATGCGTTTTCAGTAACAACAGTTTTTACATCGTGATACAAAAGATAATATTTTGCTTCTCGAATCTCTTGTCTTTTTTTTCTGTACTCGTCGTATGCTTCTGCAACATCACTGAAACCATCTTCTTTGAGTGTGGAAATTATTACATCTTGAATATCTTCAACGCCCGGAGAATTTCTAACAAAAAACTTTTGCAAATTGGAGACAACTTTTTTGGAAACTTGCTTAACTACTGGGCCATCTTTTTCTCTAACCGCTAAAAATGCTTTGAAAAGAGCATCATAGATTTTTGTGGGATCGAAAGTTACTACACGTCCGTCTCTTTTCCTAATAGTTTTAATTGCTTGGAAACTTTTTGTTAATTTAACGACTTTTTTAGCTTTTTTTGATTTTATGGCCTCCATTTTTTTACATCTTGCAAATTTTTATCTGATAAATAATTTAAATAAAACAATTGATTACTGGTATCAATATAAAAAGTTCATAGAATCCAAGGTAAACTTTTTATCCAATGAGTATACCCTGTAGACCACCTAAAAAATGTGGAAAATTGTGGATGGTAAAACTTTTTTTGACCCCCGCCGAGATGCAAGATGGTGTATAGCTAAAATTCCGACACCAAATTTATTTCATAACAAAAATTTGTCCGTGTGAAGACAAAAAAGAAGAGCTATTTTGCAATGACCACCGCCCCCTTAGTGAAAATGTTTTTTTCTTGTAATGCACGTATCGCTTCAGAGATCGTTGCGCCAGTTGTAGACACGTCATCAATTAAAATACACGAACCAAAGTTGTTTTTTTCCGTAGCATTAAATGCTCCAACTAAATTTGTAAGTCTCTCGCTTCTTTGTAAATTAGTTTGGCGCTTTGTCTCACGAATTTTTTTCAAAATTGGCGCGTAGCTAAATAAATCAGTCCTAGATTCACATATTTTCCTTACAATTAACTCTGAAGGGTTATATCCGCGTTCGTTTAGGCGACTGTTTGAGGAAGGAATTGGTACCAAATAAATTTTATGATCACCAAACTGTAGATCATCTTCAAATATTTCTAATATTTTTTCTATCATCAATTCTGAAGTTTTTTCAATCAGTATTTTATTTTGATGGTGTTTTATTTCGCTAACCAATATTTTTATTTTTCTGTCCTTATATGAAAAAAGTGAATGGATTTCATTTTGAGAATCTACTTTTCTAAAAGCGTTCGCCATTTGAATAGGGGACATCTTTTCTAATTCCAAAACAGACATTTCCTTTGGAAATAAAGCATCAATTATTTTTTCAAAAAGCTTTCCCATTTGAGATATA
>CAYIKP010000001.1:3788-62484 GCA_964364225.1 uncultured Candidatus Saccharibacteria bacterium
TATAATAACAGTATGAAATTGCCCTCTATATTCTCGCGCATTTTTAAAAAACCAGAAGGAAGTATTTTGGGTATTGATGTTGGTTCTTCCTCAATAAAAATTGTACAGCTTCGCAAAAAAGGTGAAACAGCCACACTAGAAACTTATGGAGAGCTGTCTCTTGGCCCATACGCAGGAGGCTCTGTTGGCCAATCAACAAATCTCCCAACAGAAAAAATAATTGAGGCACTAAATGATTTATTAAAAGAAAAAGAAGTAAATATTTCTACCAAGTCTGCTGCTTTTGCAATACCCTTTGCGTCGAGCTTAATGTCCCTTATTCAAATACCGGATGTACCGATGAAAGAGCTTCAAAACCTAATACCTATTGAGGCTAGAAAATACATTCCTATTCCTATTGCCGAAGTAGCCCTAGATTGGTCCATAATTCCTCGTGACGACACTTCTATAGAGGACAATCCAGAGGGAACTACCACATTTCAAAAACCAAAAGAAAAAGCTCTAGACATCTTGCTTGTGGCTATACACAACACTGTGCTACAAAAATACCAATCTATCGTTACTGGTTGTGGTCTGGAGGCATCTTTTTTTGAAATAGAGATTTTCTCCACCATGCGTGCAGTTCTTGATGAAACAATTGCACCAGTAATGATTTTTGATATGGGGGCCTCTACCACCAAGCTTTATATTGTGGAAAGAGGTATCGTGCGCCTGTCTCACACAGTGAACAGAGGATCTCATGACATAACTGTTGCTATTTCTAAATCAATGGGGCTCGCATTAGATAGGGCGGAGGTAATGAAAAGAACTGTCGGTTTGGGTGGCGGAGAAGACAAAGACATGTCAGACATTGTGCATCTCTCGTTGGATTATATTTTTGCAGAAGCAAACAGGGTGATTTTAAATTTTGAAAGAAAATACAATAAAAACTTAAAAAAGATCATTTTTGTTGGTGGCGGTTCCGCACTTAAAGGCTTGGCAGAGCTTGCACAAAATAATTTTGAGACCCCAGTTGAGACAAGTGATCCTTTTGCAAAAATAGAGGCGCCGGCATTTCTCGAGCAGGCCTTGAAAGAAACTGGTCCAGAGTTTGCTGTGGCAATTGGTTTGGCATTGAGAAAATTGCGTGAGGGCGGTGAATAAGTGAATAACAGCTATTTGCTTTGAATTATTGCGGTATAATTAATAAAGAATGGAACCAAAATTCCAATCATCTTTTATTCCAAAAACCTCTTCGCAGGAAACTGCGGTTCCTAAAGAGGTGGAAAGAGCCACTGGTCCAAGAGACGGTGGTGGTATTTGGAGTTTTATCTCCAGCACTATTTTTACATTAGCAATTGTGGCCGCCATTGTTGTTTTTGCTGCACAGTGGTATTTAAATAGAAATTTGGTTTCCATGGGAACACAACTTTCGGCTGCTCGTGAAGAGCTAGACCCCCAAAGGATTCAAGAAATAAATAGAAATTACGACAGAATAATTACCGCTAAAACCCTACTATCAAAACACGTAACCCTTTCAAGTTTTTTTGAGAAATTAGGAGCAATGATGGTTAAAAACACTCGTCTAACAGATCTTTCATTCAGTATGATTTCTGGTAAGGGCTCTTCAGTAGCATTCAAGGGTGAGGCAATAGGCTATGTAGCCGTGGCACAGGTTTCTGATGTTTTTAGTAAATCCAATATTTTTAAAACTAGGAATTTCTTTGATCTCGATCTAAATGATAAGGGGGCAGTCGTTTTCTCTTTTAAGGGTGAAATAGACCCAACGGTAATTATTTCTGGACAAGAACAAAGTACGGAACAAGAAAACCAATAACATGAAACCATTTTTACCAATCATTCTAGTAGTAATCGCAATAGGAATTTTTTATGCATATATAGATCCTCAATATATGGAAGTGCGAAGTTTGCTAAGCCAAAGAAGTGAATACACAAACGCATTGGCAAATATTGAACAAGTAAAACAATTGAGAGATGAATTGGAAACACAAATAAGTGATTTATCTCCAGAGAATGTTAGTCGTCTTGAAAAAGCGATTCCATACGAATTAAACACAGTGAAATTGACGAGTGATCTAGACTCGCTTGCGGGGCGCAGAGGAATGTCTATAAGAAACGTTAGGGTTGTTGAAGAGATGGTAGATTCAGGGGCAACCATTAGCTCTAAACCAAAAGGACCATACAAGACAACTACCATGTCCTTTAGTGTTGTTGGTACTTATAACAATTTCATAGCTTTCTTGAAAGATGTTGAAAAAAGTCTACAAATTCTTGATGTTCGCGCCATTAGTATGAGAGTGAGCGGTAGCACCCAGAGCCCAGTTATTATGCAGTTTGATTTAACAGTTCAAACCTATTGGATTCAATAATATGAAATACAACACTAAAATGATTGGCTGGATAATAGTGGTAGTAATTGTGGTTAGTGCTTTGTACACACTTGCTTTTAAAGATCCTGTAACAAAAGACGCTTCTGGCGCAACTGCTAGTGTTGGAAGTGATCTACTTGAGCTTCTAGACAAACTTAAGGGCGTTAGTTTTGACACTGATTTATTTTCAAGTACAAAATTTTCTTCTCTTATGGACTGGTCGATACCACTTCCTAGGCCAGATTTAGGGAGACCAAATCCTTTTGAAAGGATTGGACTTGATATTGGAGTAGTAGCGCCAATTAGTACTCAACAGCCAACAGCTACAACAACAGCACCTTAATTTTCTATGAGTTTTCTTGAAATATTAGCCGACAAAAAATTAATTTCGGCCAAAGATATCCAACCTATACAAGAGGAGGCTGAATCAAAAGGAATTTCTATTGAAAGGATTCTTTTAGATAGGGGAATTGAGGCAAAAGAGATTTTAAAAAGCAAGGGTGAATCACTGGACATTCCGACTAGAGAAATTGGCGAAGCCGAAGTTCCGGGTAGTATTTTAGATTTAATCCCCGAAGAGTCGGCGGCTTATTATCGTTTTGTTCCTCTTGGGGTTGAGGATGATGTTTTGGAGGTTGGAATTGTTGACCCAGACAATATCGAGGCGAGAGATGCTTTGAATTTCATTTCTTCAAAGCTCAACATGCCATTTAAACTTTTTCTTATTACAGAAGAGGATTTGAAAAAAGTTATTAATCAATACAAGGGGCTTACGGGTGAAGTGACAAAGGCTCTTGGTGAATTTGAAACAGAAATTGCAGAAGACACTAAAAAAGCGGAGGGACAACAAATGGATGAGGGTCCGCAAGAAGTTGATGCCGGAATTGATGAAGCAATAACCGGATCAATAGAAAGAAAAAATAAAGATGGAACAACCACAATTGTTGAAGATGCCCCAGTAGCGAAAATGGTGGGTACGATTTTGCGTTATGCAATTGATGACAATGCGTCAGATGTTCACATAGAACACATGGGCACTACTGTAAGGGTTAGGTTTAGAGTTGATGGAGTCCTTAATACTTATTTAACCTTACCGCCAAAAGTCCACCAATCTGTTGTTGCTCGTATAAAAATTCTTTCAGCCATGCGTCTTGATGAAAAAAGAAAGCCACAGGATAGCCGTTTTTCTGCAAAAGTAGGTGATAGAAAGGTTGACTTCCGTGTTTCTACATTTCCAGCTTACTACGGAGAAAAAGTGGTGATGAGAATTCTTGACCAAGCAAAAGGCGTAAGAAGTTTGGAGGAAATTGGAATTACAAAAGAAAGTATTGGTGTAATTCGTAAGGCAATGGAAAGACCATACGGACTCATTCTTATTTCTGGGCCAACCGGTTCTGGAAAATCCACTACTCTTTATGCCATGTTGAAAGAATTTGATCGTGACCACAGAAATGTTTTGTCCCTTGAAGATCCTATTGAGTACAACATTGAGGGCGTTACCCAATCCCAGATTCGTCCTGATATTGGCTATACATTTGCAACAGGGCTACGTACCACCCTCCGTCAAGATCCAGACATCATAATGGTGGGAGAAATTCGTGATAAGGAGACGGCCCAGCTTGCTATACAAGCGGCACTTACCGGCCACGTAGTGCTTTCTACTATTCACACCAACAACTCTATTGGAGTTATTCCACGCCTTATTGATATGGGTGTTGATCCTTATTTGATACCACCAACCCTTGTTTTAGCTATTGCCCAAAGACTTGTAAGAACCTTGGTTCCTGGTACAGGAAAGAAATTACCAGTAGAAGGTGCAGTTAAGGCCATGATAGACAAACAATTTGAAGATTTGCCAGAAGAGTTTAAAAAGAAATTGAAACTCGGAAAAGAATTTAGGGAAATAGAAGCAACAGAAGACAATCCAACAGGAACCAAGGGTCGTATGGCCGTGATGGAGCTTCTTGAAATGGATAAAGAGGTTGAAAAATTAATTCTTACAAACGCCGGAGAAGCAGAGATATACAAAATCGCGCGTTCGAAAGGAATGCTTTCTATGAAAGAGGATGCAATACTAAAAGCATTTGATGGATTAATTCCTTTCGAAGAAGTAGCTGGCTTATAATTAAGATGATTTTAGAAAACGCAGAAACAAAATCAGTTCTTCTGGTCGATGACAACCGCTTTGTACTTGAGATGTATGCAGACGAGTTTAGGGTGGCTGGTTTTAAAACAGACATAGCTGTTGGGGCGGCAGAAGCTTTGAGAAAAATGAGAGAAAATAAATATAATGCGATAGTTCTTGACCTTATTATGATTGCGGTTGATGGGGTGGCGTTGTTAGAGAAGATGAAGAATGAAAAACTGGCCGAAGGTTCGGCACTTATCCTCCTTACAAACTCTGACGATCCTGATAAAATAGAAAGGGCTCGAGTACTTGGTGCAGAGACCTATTTAAAAAAACTTTCAACAGTTCCCCGTGAGGCAGTCTCTCAAGTTTCTAAAGTTATTCAGTCTCAAAATTTACAAACAATATGAATCCCGTTAGAAACCGCGGTCACGAAACAAATAAATAGATATAATGGTCAATATGATTATCAATAATATAAATTTCAGGCTAAGCGGTGATACCGCGACCTGTTTCTAACGGGATGAACTCATCTGAACACAACGCATTATTTACAGAACTAGTGGACATTTGTGTTCAAGAGAATGGTTCGGATTTGCATCTTTCAGAAGACAGATCTCCCATAATAAGAGTCGATGGTTTTCTTATTCCTCTAGTAAAAAAGAGCGCGCTTACTCATGAAAACATAGAAGGAATACTTTCTGTGATTCTTTCTGAATCAAACCTAGAAGAGTTCAAGGCTCGTAAAGAGGTTGATTTTGGATACACCCATGATGGCAAAGCTAGATTTAGGGGAAATGCATATTATGAACTTGGTAAAATTTCTATTGCGCTCCGTTTAATCCCTCAAAAAATTCGTACACTTACAGAATTAAACCTTCCTCCCATTCTTGAGCAATTTGCACATAGGCAACAAGGATTTTTCTTAGTGGTTGGGCCTGCTGGTCATGGAAAAACTACTACCCTAGCAGCACTCATTGATATGATCAACCATGAAAGATTGGAGCACATTATTACAATTGAGTCTCCAATAGAATATATTTTTACTGAAGACAAGGCCTTAATTGACCAAAGAGAAGTAAAAATTGATACCCCAAGTTTTCACGATGCACTACGCGGAATTTTTCGACAAGATATTGATGTTTTGATGATTGGTGAAATGCGAGACATTGAAACCATTTCAACTGCAGTAACCGCTGCAGAAACAGGACACTACGTTATGACAACCCTTCATACCAATACGGCTTCACAAACAATTGAACGTATTATTGACTCTTTCCCTGCTAACCAACAAAATCAAATTAGAGTTCAACTTTCTGGATCTTTGGCCGGTATTTTTTCCCAGCGTCTTATACCCAGAATCTCAGGGGGTCTAATTCCTGCCTATGAACTTTTAGTGAATAATGCTGCGGTATCTAATTTAATAAGAGATAATAGAACTCACGAGATAGATAATGTTATAGAAACGTCTAGTGAATTAGGAATGGTCGATCTAAACAGATCTTTAGCTGACCTAGTTCGTAGTGGGGAAATCACGACCGAAAATGCATTTCTTTATTCAACAGACCCAAGATCGTTAGAAAAACTTATGTAATATGTTATATCAATACCAAACAATATCTGTAGAGGGGAAAAAAGAAGAAGGCAATATAGATGCAGCATCGCTTGATATTGCTATTGCTTCGCTCCATAAAAGGGGATTAACGGTAGCCGAGATTCACCCAGTAGAGGGAGAAAAAAAGTTTGGAATAATTTCACAACTTACAAAGAGAGTAACCAACAAAGAGGTTGTTATTCTGTCGCGTCAGTTGGCCACCCTTTTCCAAGCCCAAGTTTCTGCACTGAGAGTTTTCAAATTGTTGGCTGGGGAAGCAGAAAATTTATTGCTTCGCGAATCTTTGACAGAAATCACGGATGATTTACAAGGAGGATCAAGTATTTCCAAAGCACTAAGTAAGCATCCTAAAATTTTCTCTGAATTTTATGTAAACATGGTACGCGCCGGAGAAGAGACCGGAAAACTCGATGACACCTTTACTTATTTAGCAGATCACCTAGACCGTACATACGAAGTAACATCAAAAGCACGTAATGCTTTTATTTACCCCTCCTTTGTGGTTATAGTTTTTATTGGAGTAATGGTTTTGATGTTTACTTTAATTATTCCTAAAATTGCAGTTATCATTCAGGATTCTGGCCAAGAAATCCCTATATATACCAAAATAGTTTTCGCTATTTCTAGTTTCTTTGTGAATTACGGACTGTTAATTTCTGCTCTGCTCGTCATAGGTTTGTTTTTCTTAATTAGGTTTGCTCGCACAGAAGAAGGTAAAATCGCTTTTGATAGAAGCAAGTTAACATATCCATATATAGGGGACCTTTACAGAAAACTCTATCTTTCGGTTATCTCTGACAACATGCATACCATGGTTGTTTCTGGAATTCCTATGTTAAAGGCTCTTGAAATTACTTCTAGCGTTGTAGGAAATGCTGTTTATAAGGATATTCTTTCTGCTGCAGCGACAGATGTTAAGGGTGGCGCTTCTCTTTCTTTAGCCATTTCTAAGTATCACGAAATACCCAGCATTTTAGTTCAAATGGTTAAGGTTGGAGAAGAGACAGGAGAGTTGGGCAACATTCTTAATACTATGGCTAAGTTTTATCAAAGAGAAGTAAATAATGCCGTAGATGTGATAGTGAGCCTCATTGAGCCGGTCATGATTGTGGGCTTGGGTCTTGGAGTTGGAGTGCTCTTGGCTTCGGTTCTACTTCCTATTTACAACATTGCTTCAAACGCTGGCATATAAAGGGGGTAATAGCTGGGTGGCTTGAGTCGCTAACTTATTACTTGCAAAGCAGTATATTGCGGTATAATGGACTTTAGTTTTATAAGATTATATTTAGAAAATAATGAAATTATTAAGAAAAATTAAAAAAACAGGAGGTTTCACCCTCATTGAATTACTGGTTGTTATTGCCATTATCGGTGTTCTCTCTTCAGTTGTATTGGCAAGTTTGGGTACAGCAAGAGGAAAGGGAGCAAATGCAGCCATAAAGGGTAATCTTAATAACCTAAGGGGCCAAATGGAGCTATTTTATGACTCAAATGGTTCTTCCTACGGTTCTTATACAGTAGCAAATTGTCCTTCTGCTGCTACAAGCCCAGCAACCACTGGGTTACATGACGCGCCGGCTGTTAATATGCTTGAATCTGCTAGGGCTGCAGCTGGAGCATATGCAAAATGCAAGGCCGCTGGTTCATACTGGTGGGTTTCTTCCCCTCTAAAAGCGCAAGAAGGAAGCAATCTTTATTGGTGTGTTGATTCCACAGGAAATGTGACAGGAAAACAATTACAACCAGCAGATGGTTATACAAGCTGCACTAGTTAATTTAGACTCTATTAAATCAAAAACACCCCGAAAGGGGTGTTTTTGATTTATAATGAATATGTGAATTCTATTTTGTTTTTCATTTTTATATTTGTCCTAGGTACTATTGTGGGCAGTTTTATAAACGTCTTTATTTTTAGACGCGCAACTGGAATGGGGATGGGCGGAAGATCCAAATGCGCTTCCTGTGGACACACACTAAGGGCGCTTGATTTAATTCCAGTGATTTCCTTTTTACTTCTTGGAGGAAAATGTAGGTATTGCAAAACGAAAATTTCTTCGATATATCCTCTTATTGAAATTGGGGCAGGAGCATTATTTTTTCTGATCGGTTTAGTAAATACATCAATACTTATTTCATTTTCTGTTATTCCTTATTCCATGTTTTTTATTCAACTTGTGTTTTGGTCACTAGTTTTTGCAACCGCAGTCTATGATTTGAAGCATCTAACAATTCCTAATATGTGGGCACTTTCTTTGACGATCATTGCCATAATTTATTCTGCGATTAGTAATTATGGTTTTGGGAAAAATTTCCTTTTTTCAATACTCTCTGGCGCTATTTTCTTTATATTCTTTTTCTTAATATGGCTCTTTTCAAGAGGAAAATGGATGGGTCTTGGAGATGCAAAATTAGCATTTCCGCTTGGTGTATTTTTGGGCATATCAAAATTATTTTCAGCATGGGCACTCTCTTTTTGGACTGGTGCAATAATTGTATTAATTTATTTTTCTTACGAACAAATTATCTTGGCTAAAGGCAAAAGGTTGAGTGCGCTCGGTAGGCCAATTACCATGAAGAGTGAGGTGCCATTCGGCCCTTTCCTATTTCTTGGTTCTTTTCTTGCTTTTTTGGGTCTAGTAATTCCGTTTAGTGGTATTTAAGTAATTCCTACTAGAAAGTACATATGCATAAAATTTTGAAAGAAATAATAAATAACTTCAGAAAGACCTCCGGTTTCAGTTTGATGGAAATGCTGGTTAGTATTGCAATAGTAGCTCTTATTATGGCGGTTGTTGTTTTAAATCAAGGAGATTTTACAGATAGCTTTAATCTCTCAACCAACATCAATGATTTAGAGCTACAAATTAGACAAGAACAGGTATTTGGTATTTCTGTAAAGGAATTTGAAAATGAATTTTCATCTGCCTACGGAGTTTCTCTGAGCACTTTTTCAGAAGAAGAAAAACTTTTTTATATTGTTTTTGCAGACAGAACAATAAGTGGATCGAAGAATGGAATTTATGATAGTGGTTCCTCTTGTGTTGTTGGGGGCTCTTCAGAGTGCATAAAATCAAATCCTCTTACTAGAGGAGTCAAGATTAACAAAATATGTGCACTTAATGAGGTAAATCCAACCACGTGTAGTGAAATTGTTGGACGTGCTGATATAACATTTAACAGGCCATACCCGAACGCAAAAATATCTTTTTTTGATTCTAGTGGGCTTTTAATAACCGTAAGTAATGCTGTGGGCGTACAAATAGAATTGATATCACCACAAGGGAAGTTAAAATCAGTGAAGGTTTATACTTCAGGACAGCTTTCCATTTCATAATGAAAAAACTAACAGATAAAAACAGAAAAGGCTTTACTTTAATTGAGGTAATAATTTCAATTTCAATTTTTATTATTATAGTTACAGTATCTATGGGTGCTATTGCAAGTATATTTGACGCCAATAGAAAATCTCAATCCTTGAAAGCAATTATGACAAACCTAAATTTTGCGCTGGAGATAATGGCAAGAGAAATGAGATTTGGAACTAATTATCATTGCAAAGAAGATGGAAATATCTATCAACCACAAAATTGTACGGAGGGAGGTAATTTTGTATCCTTTTTATCAAGCGAGGGACAACAAATTGTCTATAGGCTAAATTCTTCCACCAATCAACTTGAAAAATCTATTAATGGAGGATCGTCTTATGTTGGTATTACTGCTCCGGAAATAACAATACAGTCTCTAAAATTTTTCGTTCTTGGGGCCACGGTGGAAGTGTCACCAGCTTCTCCTTTACAACCTAAAGCAATTATTTTGATAAGGGGTTTTGCTGGCACGAAAACAACTAGTCAGTCTTTGTTTACACTAGAGACTACTGTGTCACAAAGAGTTTTGGATACACCACAATGAAAATTAAACACTCAACAAATAACAATAAAAAAGAACTTTCCAAGCATGACGGTTTTACGGTGCTAGAAACATTGGTAGCAATTGCGATTTTAATTTTGTCTCTAACTGCGGCCTTTTCTGTGGTTCAAAGTAGCCTCTCTATTTCCATGTCTTCTCGTGACGAAGTTACTGCTTATTACCTAGCTCAAGAGGGAATAGAAATGATAAGAAATATGAGAGATGAAAATAGCCTTTATGACCCAGTGCGCCCATGGCTTACAGGAATTGCCTTTTCGCAAGACGATCCATGTTATTTTGAAAATTATTGCGCTGTGGATTCACCAAACAAAGTTTTTGTTTCCTGTGGCACTTATGCCGGTAATTGTCCGGCCCTAAGACAAGACAGGGATTCTAATTCGCAGACCTTCGGTATGTACGGCCTAGATAATGCCTGGGACGCAACCATTTTTAAGAGAGAGATGATTTTAAAACAAATAGGGGCAGATGAAATTGCGCTTACAATTACAATTTACTGGACCAAGGGAATGACAACTAGGCAATTTGTAATTCATGAAAATCTTTTTAACTGGCAAAAATGATAATTAAACATAAACAAAATAATAGAGGAGTTACTTTATATGTTTCTATTGTTGTAACATCGGCCCTTCTCTTGGTTTCTTTTGCTATAGCTAATACTACTTTCAAACAAGCAGCAATTGCCTCAATTAACAGAGATTCACATATAGCTTTCTTTGCAGCAGACTCTGGAGTCGAGTGTGCTTTGTACTGGGATGTTAAAAATACAACTGGAGGTAGTGCTTTTGCTACTACTAGCCCATCCACCATTTCTTGTAATGAGAATCCAGAAAACCCAAGTAATCCAAATCCAAAAATTGTTGGTGGAACTGCCACTTCAACATTCACAATTACTTTTCAGCCAGAAACTTACTGTGCAGTTGTTTCCGTGGGGAAAAGCTATCAAGGTGGTAATTTAGTAACTTACATAGAGTCCCGCGGGTACAATTCTTGTGATGAAAACAACATCAGAAGAGTAGAAAGAGCTATTAGGGTTATCTATTAAGCTTCCGTATCTTTAGGTAATATAGGGAATGAATCCCGTAGTAGAAAATGGCATTAGAGCAGTTGTGGGATAATAAAGAATATGGGGGGTCGACAGTTAAAAATAACTAATAATAAATAGTGGCAACCTGCTCTGTGGAGCAATGCCATTTTTCACTATCAGGATGAAAGTATCAAAAAAGACCCTTGATAGGGCTCTAAAGCTCCAAAAACTCATAGAATATCACCGTAAGAGGTATCACGAGGAAGATAGCCCAGAAATAACAGATGAGGCTTATGACTCGTTAATTTCCGAACTGATTTCTCTTGAGGGTGTTTATCCAGAGCTTAAAACCGGTAATTCCCCAGCAGCGCGTATTGGCGGGGCCCCAAAAGAAGCTTTTACTAAAATTGTGCACCAAGTGTCACAATGGTCTTTTGATAATGCTTTTAATGACCAAGAATTTATAGATTGGGAAAAAAGGAATAAAAAAATTCTCGAGAAAAATGGTGATGATATTAATTTTACATATTGTTCAGAATTAAAAATAGATGGATTAAAAATTATCCTTACTTATAAAAAAGGAATTTTAATCTCTGCTGCAACTAGGGGGGACGGTGTGGTGGGTGAAGATATTACAGTAAATGCAAAAACCATAGCTTCAATTCCACTTAAACTTACATTTTCAATTGATTTAATTGCAGTTGGAGAGGCTTGGCTTTCAAAAAAAGAATTAGTTCGTATCAATAAAGAAAAAACAAAACAAGGAGAAGAACAGTTTGCTAACACTAGAAATGCTGCGGCGGGGGCTTTGCGCCAATTGGATCCAAAAATAACTGCATCAAGAAATCTCAACACATTTATTTACGATATAGATTTTTTTGATCCTTTGGGCAGTGTTATAAAAGAACCCCAAACACAGACAGAAGAGCTAAATCTTCTAAAAAAACTTGGTTTTTCTGTGAACTCACATTTTAAACACTGCAAAACAGCCAAAGAAGTATTTGCTATGTATATTGAATGGATAACCAAAAAAGAAGAAGAAGATTATGGTATTGATGGATTGGCAATAAAAATAAATGAACGGAGTGTCCAGAAAGTTTTAGGATACACAGCAAAATCACCACGCTTTGGAATAGCATTTAAATTTCCAGCCGAGCAAGCAACAACCATAGTTGAAAATATTGTGCTTCAAATAGGGCGCACGGGTGTATTAACTCCCGTTGCAGAATTGAAACCGGTGCGTATTGCCGGCTCTGTTGTCTCTCGTGCCACGCTTCACAATGAAGATGAGATAAAGCGCCTTGATGTACGTGTTGGTGACACTGTTATTTTGCAAAAAGCGGGTGATGTTATCCCTGACATTGTGAGGGTCCTTACTGAATTAAGAACGGGCAAAGAGAAAGTATTTAAATTCCCAACAAAAATATCAGAGTGTGGCGGTGACGGTTCCATTGAAAGAATTCCTGGCCAAGCTGCCTATAGATGCGTTCATATGGATTCTTTTGCAGTGAGACTTAGAAAGATAGAATATTTTGTTTCGAAAAAAGCGTTTGATATTGAGGGTATGGGGCCCAAAATCGTTGAGCTCTTAATGGAAAACAACTTAGTGTCTTCATTTCCAGATATATTCACTTTAGAAAAAGGGGATTTAGCAGAACTAGAAGGTCTTGGCGAACTTTCTGCAGACAATCTAATTAAAGCTATAAATAAATCAAAAAACGTAACTCTTGCTAGATTTTTGACATCACTTTCAATTCCAAATGTTGGCGAAGAGACAGCGGTTGATATAGCAAAATATTTTGGAAATATAAAGAAGGTGAGGGAAACCAGCGAAGAAAGTTTTATGAAAATTAATGGAATAGGGGATGTGGTAGCAAAATCTTTATCGCTTTGGTTTAAAGATGAGAAGAATATAAGAATGCTCGACAGGCTAATTTCAAATGTGAAGATTGAAGTTGAGAAAAAAACCGGAAATAAATTAGCAAACAAGACATTAGTGTTTACCGGTGGTCTTCTAACCCTTTCTCGCGATGAAGCAAAAGAGTTAGCTAGAGAGGAAGGTGGGAATATTTCTTCATCTGTTTCTACGTCCACTGATTATGTTGTGGCCGGTGTTGATCCTGGTGATAAATATGACAAGGCTCAGAAATTGGGAGTAAAAATAATTACGGAAACTGAATTTCTAAGATTAATTGGTAGATGATGTACCCTCTGAACTTTTTAACAGTAACCTCAGGTGGTTTTGTTCACGAACTATTCTTATATACTAAAATCGTGAAATCTCTATTAAAAGATGAAAATAAAAAGTTTCTAGGGTAAATTACACTTATGATTTCAGAAGAAGAAGTAAAAAAACTAGCCAGCTTGGCAAGAATAGAACTAACTACTAAGGAAGTTGTTCAGTATGCTGAAGATATGGGAGAAATACTCGAGTTTGTTAAATCTGTTAAAGGAATAAATAATGATGCAGAAAAGTCTCAGGGTTTGGTTAAAAATGTTTTGAGAGGAGACTCCAATATAAGAGAATCAGGTGTTTATGCCGAGGAAATATTAAATAATGCACCCAAAAAACAAAAAAATTATTTTGTAGTAAAAAAAATAATAGAGAAATGATTGATACTAAGAAAATAACAATTAAAGAGGCGGGTGAAAAAATAAAATCAGGGAGTTTAAATCCTGAAGAGCTTTTAAATGCGTTTAAAGAAGAGGCGAAAAAACAAAACAACGAGTTAAACGCCTTTTTGGAGATTTTTGACGATTCAAAAGAAAATGTTGAGTCAGCAACAAACTCCGCAGATAATCCACTTCGTTTTATGCCAATTGCCTATAAAGACAATATGTCTTTGAAGGGAAGGGGTGTTACTGCTGCTTCAAAAATTTTAGAAGGGTATATTGCACCATACACAGCAACTGCTATTAAGAATCTTTTAGATAAAGGAGTGGTTTTTATTGGCAGAACAAATCTAGATGAATTTGCCATGGGAGCATCAACAGAAAATTCTGCCTACGGTCCTACAAAAAATCCGATTGATAAAAATAGGGTTCCAGGAGGATCTTCTGGCGGTTCTGCTGTGGCTGTAGCGGCTGGTCTTGCCATTGCTGCCCTAGGCTCAGATACAGGGGGTTCTATTCGCCAACCAGCGGCTTTTTGTGGAATTGTTGGAATGAAACCAACATATGGCGCAGTTTCTCGTTTTGGTCTTTTAGCGCTTGGTTCTTCTCTTGATCAAATAGGGCCCCTCACGCGCTCTGTATCTGATGCAGAAATTATTTTTGATGTTATTAAAGGGGCCGATAAAAATGATGCTACTAGTTTTTATCCAAAAGATACGAATAAAGAATTTAAAAAGATTATTGGAGTTCCAGAGGGTATAACTGAAGGCTTAGAAAAAGATGTAAAAGAAAATTTTGAAAACGCTCTTAATAAAATGAAAGGACTCGGTTTTGATATCAAAGAAATAAAAATGCCCCACCTTGCTCTTTCTTTGGCGGTTTATTATATTTTGCAACCAGCAGAAGCATCTTCCAATCTAGCTAGGTATGACGGCATACGATTTGGTTTAAGTGTTGAAGCAAATGACGTGTTAGGTGGGTATCTTTCAACAAGAGAGGGTGGGTTTGGTGCAGAAGTAAAAAGAAGGATTATGCTTGGCACTTATGTTCTCTCATCTGGATATCATGATGAGTATTACGGCTCAGCTTTAAATGCTAGAGAGATTATTAAAAAAGAATTTGAAAACGCATTTAAAGATGTTTGTGCTATTGCAACACCAACGACCCCTACGCCAGCGTTTAAAATTGGAGAAAAAATAAATAATCCGGTTGAAATGTATTTAGCAGATATTTTCACAGTCCCTGCAAATATTTCAGGAATACCAGCCATTTCTCTGCCTAGTGGAACCGTAAATAGAGAAGGCGTGGATTTACCTCTAGGTTTTCAATTGATGGCCGATAACTATAGAGAAGATGTTTTATTTAACTTAGGGAAACTTTTTATGGGAGAATAGGGGTATATGGCAGATGCACCTAAAAAAAATGATAAACCGCCGGTAGTACAAAAGGTCTACAATTTTGAAACCTTTTTGGCAGACGCATTAATAGTGATTTTTGGGCTGTTTATATTAGGGGCACTTCTGGGAAGAATCGCTTTAGTTTTCGGATCTTCTTCACAGTTTACTTTGTTTAGTGACTTTTCTAATTGGTTTTTAAGTAAGGTGTATCCTACGATAAAAATTATATCGCTAGTTTTATCCGCCCTTTTTCTTTGGGGAATAATTTTTTCAGCAAGAAAACTTACTAGGGTAAACAATACATATAACGTTTTGCGCAAAGAAAAATTGAAAGAGAGCGTTGTTCACACTGCTAATGAGACAGTCGTAAAGAAAATAGATTTTAGTAAAAACTGGCACATAGTTCTTAATCACGCATCCAGCCATAATCAAAACGATTGGAAAATAGCAATTCTTGACGCAGATTCTATTCTTGATGATGTATTAAAGATAAAGGGCTATGTTGGCGATACTATGGCAGATAGGTTAAAAGCTATTGATAGGGGAGATTTACAAAATTTAGATTTAGCATGGGAAGCACATAAGTATAGAAATGCCATTGCTCATGGAGATGATATTTCTTTCAACCAACATGAGGTTCGTAGGATAATTTATAATTTTGAAAAAGTCTTAAAAGAATTTAAAGCGATTTAATGCTTGAATTTTGTGCTAATCGGGCATATTATTGGGGTCCAATCGCGGGGTGGAGAAGTAGTATCTCGCAAGGCTCATAACCTTGAGGCCTAGGTGCAATTCCTGGCCCCGCAACAATTTTCTTTATTTTTTAATTGTTTAAACGCTATACCATATACTTACCCATGTGGGCATTTATTATTTCACGTTTTTAATGGTAATTTAGTAAGTGTGCGGTATACTTTTGCCTACTTGTCGGTGTAGTTCAACGGTTAGAACAGGGGACTCATAAGCCTCAGACAGTGGTTCGACTCCACTCATCGACACACGTTTCGAGTTAGAATACACGGAACGAACAATGCGGGCGTAGCTCAGCTGGTTAGAGCGCTTCCCTGTCACGGAAGAGGTCGTGGGTTCAAATCCCATCGCTCGCGCATCGATTTGTGTCAATAAACTAGCCTTGAAAACCTCATGGGTTTATGAGACGTAGGACAAGCCTGTTTTTGGGTATATAATAAAAAAATATCATTTTAACAAAAAAATTGTATGTCTATAGAAGGATACGAAGTACCATTTGATGGAGCAGTACCACAAGAAATACCAGATACTCTTGAGCACACAGAGTTATCCGAGCAAACTCCAGAACAAAAAGCTGACACTGCGCAATTTAAATACTGCCAAGGAAAGAGTGATGAGTATCATCGTAGACTGACAGAGCTTCAGAGCAGGATTCCATTACTAGGCACAGCAGAATATGCTGCTTTTGCAAGAGAAGAACGAGATATTGTTGACCTCATGCACTCAAATGACCGAGTGATAAATGAACTTACCAAAAGGATAGCAAAAACAGGAGCGGCTTTTTTTTGATTAAGAACCAATTCTTTCCTAACACAAGCCCGTGCATTTGTGTGGATTAGATAAAATAATATACTTATGATATGGAAAAATCTGAAGATATTTCTGAATTTAATATAAACCCAGAAACGGCTCAAAAAGCAGTTGTTGTAGAAGAATGATTTATTATTCCAGTTCTAACATCTCCCACTATCCCGCGCAAATATAAAACCTTTTTTATTCCCCCCGAAATGGTAGAGTGTTGCCTTATGGCAAAATCGGATTCAATCGTTTCGTTTGAAAAAGTATCTTTTGAGTATGGACACAACAAACCAATATTAGATGAGGTGGATTTTGTAGTACGTCGCGGTACTAAAATCACAATTATGGGTCAAAATGGTGCTGGCAAGAGTACTATTTTTGAACTCATTACAAAAGGGTTAAAACCAGAATCTGGGAAAGTAAATATTACAAACGGCATAAGTATTGCTATCGCTCGCCAGGTTATTCCTAGAGATGAATTAGATATAACAGTACGCGATTTTTTCACAAAGCGTTTTTCAGAAAAAAAGTACAATATTGATCAGAAAGTAGATGAAGTGCTTGAGGTGGTTAATTTAAGGGGCCATGTAAAAATGCACGATAGGATAATTCGTTCCTTTTCTGGTGGTCAACAAGCGCGCCTTCTTTTAGCGTCTGCCATTATTCAAGATCCAGATATTCTTCTTTTAGATGAGCCAACTAATAATTTAGATAAAGGGGGTATCGAGCACCTAACTCAATTTTTAGTGAATTATAAAAAAACAGTAATTGTTATTTCTCACGATGCTGACTTTTTAAATAAATTTACAGACAGTGTTTTATATTTAGATATTTATACACGTAAAGTTGAACAATATTCTGGAAACTATTTTGTAGTAACCAAGGAAATTGAATTACGGAAAGAAAAAGAAAATAGAAAAAATGCCCAACTAGCAAAAGAAATACAAGCCAATAAAGATAAAGCAAACTTCTTTGCGATGAAGGGAGGGCAGATGCGACTGGTCGCTCGTCGTATGCGAGATAAGGCTGAAGAACTAGAGGAAGAAAAAGTTGATGTTCGTAAAGAAGATAAAATCATTCGTCCATTTATTATTCCAATGCAAGAGGGGCTTGTGGGGGATGTTATTAAAATCACATCATTCACAACACTTGGTAAAAACCACAAGATAGTAAAAAGAAAGGCAAATATAATCATGCGCAAAGGCCAGCACCTACTTCTCCGTGGTCCAAACGGAATTGGTAAAAGCACGCTTTTGGAGGCAATTGCTGGAAGAAAAGCAGAAGGTTCGGTAATTAGTGAAAATGTAGTGGTTGGTTATTATCGCCAAGATTTTTCAACGCTAAACTTTGAAGACACTGTGTATGAATCCCTAATGGCAGTTTCTCAAAAACTTGGTGAAGAATTTGTTCGAGGAGTTGCAGCTGGATTTTTAATAACTGGTGATGTAATTCACACAAAAATAGGCGATTTATCTGAAGGGCAGAAAGGTTTGGTGGCTTTTGCACGCTTAGTGCTTGAAAAGCCTGGGCTTTTAATTTTGGATGAGCCAACTAATCATATAAATTTCCGCCATCTTCCCATAATTGCTAAGGCACTTGCTGATTACAAAGGGGCAATGATTCTTGTTTCTCACGTAGAAGAGTTTGTGGAGCAGATCCGTATTGATGAAATTTTAGATTTAGAGAAATAATATAATTTGGTGTGCCACGTACTTAATTGAAAAAGAATGATTTAAAAAGTAAGATTGAGCTCTACCAAAAGCCGGAGTAGTTAAGTGGTATAACAACCCCATGGTAAGGGGTAGGCCGGGAGTTCGATTCTCCCCTCTGGCTCTAGTCATTTTTAGAATGTAAGCTGTTATATACTGCCGAAGTAGTTCAGTGGTAGAACACTACTTTCGTAAAGTAGGAACATGAGTTCGATTCTCATCTTCGGCTCCACTTATGAAAAAAGAAGAAATACAAAAACAAATTTTAGAAATTGAAGAGCAAATGCAGGCTTCTGATTTTTGGAGCGATAAAGATGAAGCGCAAAAAGTGATAAAAGAATATGAAAAACTTAAAATCACAAAAGATGGTGGTGGGGAATACGATGGTGGTTCGGCCGTGCTTACAATATTTTCTGGGGCAGGAGGTGACGATGCCGAAGATTTTGCACGAATGTTAATGGAGATGTATACAAAGTTTTTTGATAAAAAAGGCTGGAGTTATGCATTTCTTCATGAAAACAAAAATGATCATGGGGGATATAGAAATATCACTATGGAAATTGACCCTTCGAATACCTCAGGGCAGGTGGCAAGGGGACTGGGACCATATGGAATTTTGAAAAATGAATCTGGGGTTCATCGCCTCGTACGGGTGTCTCCATTTAGTGCGAAAAGTTTGCGCCATACGTCTTTTTGTTTGGTTGAGTTTATTCCTAAATTTGAGGAGGTTACAGAATATGCAATTCCAGATGATGAAGTGAGAGTAGAGTTTGCTCGCTCCGGTGGCCCAGGAGGGCAAAATGTAAACAAAAGAGAAACAGCTGTTCGTGTGATTCATGAGCCGACAAATCTTTCTGTTCATGTTTCTACAGAGCGCTCACAAGCTCAAAACAGAGAAAAAGCCATGCAAATTCTTTCTGCAAAACTTTATAAAATCAGAGAAGACGAGAGAATAGCGAAAGAAAAGGGAATGTATATTTCAAAAACCACAGAAATAACATGGGGCAATCAGATTCGCTCATATGTTTTGCATCCGTATCAAATGGTAAAGGACCATAGGACAGAAGCGGAAACAAGAAATGTAAAAGATGTTTTGGATGGAGATATAGACTTGTTTTTGGAGGCAGAAAAAGGGCTCTAATATGTTAAAATAGCGAGGTGATTTACTTTGAAAAAGTTTCAAAAATATACCCAGACAGCTCTGTAGCACTTGAAGATGTGAGCTTTACAGTAGAACCCAAAGAATTTGTCTCTTTGGTAGGGCATTCTGGTGCTGGAAAAACTACTCTTATAAAAATGCTTTTGGCAGAGGATAAACCCACAGAAGGGCATGTCTTTTTCGGCTCTCAAAACGTTCATCAGCTTTCAAAAAAAGAGATTAATGAATACCGCAGGAAAGTGGGTGTAGTTTTTCAAGATTTTCGTCTTCTTCCGTACAAAAATATTTATGAAAACATAGCATTTTCAATGGAAGCAGCAGGAAGAACAGATGAAGAGATAGAGGCAGATGTTCCTCATGTACTAGAGCTTGTGAATTTGGGTAACAAAATATGGAATTTTCCCCATGAGCTTTCTGGTGGAGAAAAGCAAAGGGCTGCTATTGCGAGAGCCATTGTTAATCAGCCAGAGATAGTGGTTGCCGATGAGCCAACAGGAAATTTAGATCCGGTTAATACCTATGAAATTGTTCAGATACTGAAGAAAATCAATGATTTAGGCACCACAGTCATTCTTACTACACATAATAAGGGCGTTATTGATGCGTTGGGCAAAAGGGTGATAACTATGGAAAATGGTCGAATTGTGCGAGATGATAAGACAGGTAGATATGTTTTGTAACTTCATCCTCTAAACTTTTTACCTATGCATTATGCAGTACGTCTATGTACTACAAAGTAAATTAGATAAAGATCTTTATATAGGATGTACTAATGATATAAAAAAGAGACTTGTACTACATAATGCAAAGAAGGTTAATTCAACTAAAAAACGCACCCCATTAGTGTTAATATATTACGAAGCGTTTATTAACCCCACAGATGCATTTAATCGAGAAATATTCTTAAAATCGGGGTGGGGTAGAAATAATCTACGCAAATTATTGCATAACCACCTTCATAGGTAAAAAGTTTTTAGGATAAATGGCATTTTTTTCAACAAACACAAGAAGAATAGTTAAAACCGGCTTTTTCAGCTTTTGGAGAAATGGATTTGTTTCTCTTTCTTCAGTAGTGGTGATGCTTGTTACACTCTCTGTTATAGGCGGACTTATTTTTCTTTCAGCTATTTTAAATACGACTCTTACAGAAATAAAAAATAAAGTTGATATAAATGTTTATTTTGTAACAACAGCAGGGGAGGGTAGTATTTTGTCTCTCAAAAAAACAATAGAGGGAATGCCGGAAGTGATGGAAGTAAAATATACAACACGTGAACAAGCGTTGGCAGATTTTAAATCCAAACATTCTAATGATGAAATAACTCTTCAAGTGCTAGAAGAATTGGGAGATAATCCACTTGGTGCAACACTAAACATCCGAGCAAAAGACCCATCCCAATACGAAGGTATTGCTAAATTTTTAACAAACCAAGGCGCACTTTCATCGGGAGATAATTCGATAATAGATAAAGTAAATTATTTCCAAAACAAAACAGCAATTGATCGCCTTTCTAAAATAATAGACTCTGCCAATCGCCTTGGCTTTATTACAACACTAGTGCTATCAATAGTTTCAATAATTATTACTTTCAATACCATTCGTCTTGCAATCTTTATTTCTAAAGACGAGATTTCTGTAATGCGCCTTGTAGGTGCGGCGCAGGGTTATATTAGGGGGCCCTTTATGGTGGCTGGCGTTTTGTATGGTGGTGTAGCGGCACTCATTACTCTTATTGTATTTTTTCCAATAACCTATTGGCTTGGTGGTGTAACTGAAAATTTCTTCATAGGTTTAAATATATTTTCTTACTATCTAAATAATTTCGGTGAATTTTTCTTAATTCTAGTTGGTTCTGGTGCACTCATTGGTGCTGTATCTAGCTTTTTGGCTACTCGCAAATATTTGAAAGTTTAGTTTGAATAAAGCTGTTTTTGGGGTATCTTATGAACACATTGCCAGATCGTCTAAAGGTAGGACGTCGCTCTCTGAAAGCGAAAATTTTGGTTCGATTCCAAGTCTGGCAGCACTTCGACTCGCTTCGCTCGCTCAGTGCGAGCAAAGGAGAAGTGTCCTGAGCGGTTCGACTGCGCTCACCGCAGGCGAGAGTCGAAGGACGTATTATTTACATATGTATTTTTTATATCTTATACAATGCGAAGATAATTCTATCTACACCGGGATAACCACGAATGTTGAACGAAGATTCAACGAGCATAAAAGTGGTATAGGTGGACACTTCACTAGATCACGAAGGGTAGTGAAAATATTGTATACAGAACAGCATCTAAATCGGAGTTCTGCATTGAAACGCGAAGCACAAATTAAGGGTTGGAGACGGCAGAAAAAATTAAATTTAATAAAGTTTGGAAAATTATCGGTTTCCAAAGAGCGAGATATCCAAGTCTGGTAGCAAATTTTGATACGAGTATAAAAAACCCTTATTTATAGCCATTTTTTGGCCACAATATAAGGAAAGTGATAAAACCACTTGACAAAAATAATAGATCTGCTACAATAGGCACAGAAGTTCATAAAATAAATTGGTGCAAAAAAAGCAGGACCCTGTGGGCGGTGTATATATAAAGACCGCCAAACAATATAGGCTAAAATGCCTATATTGAAATGTTTCTCAGCCCCTCACTTAAAAAAGTGAGGGGCTTTTTTTATTTGATTTAAAACACCTGCTAATATAGCCTGTATACAATGAAAGGTATCGAAAACACTCCAGAATTAAGTAGTGCAGAACAGGAGCAAATTGGAAAAATCCTTGAGAGATTGAAGACTACAGCAAATATAATTGGAGGAGATTTTGGAATGGAAGTGAAATTAGGGGAACCCGGGCAAGGAAGTTTTTTAATACAGAAGAAGTTTCTATAACATTTGATCCAAATCACATATTAAAAGATTCAGAACAGGCTGAGGTTATAGCAATTCATGAAGGATCACACAGAGCAATATCAAGAGGGCCAACTGAGATTGGTTTGAAAAGAGAAGAGATACCAAAAATTTTTGACAACATTGGTTTTAATCTTCTTTATCAAACATTAGAAGACAACGCTGTAAATACTTGGGCGGGTAATTGTTTTGAATATGGTAGGGATGTCCTTCAAAGAAGGTATGAAAATGATTTTCAAGTTTTAGATACTCGAGGAGGCTTTATTGGTTCTGACAATCCTCAAGTCAGGGCTTTGCTTCAAAGACTAGGGCGTATACCAAAATTTTTACACTACGGAACCGAAGCCAGAAGATGGTGGCTTAAGGGCGAGCTGGCTCCTAAACTAGATCAGCAAGTAAGAGACTGTTTAGAAAAAACTATAAGAGATTTTGAAAGGGCTTATAAAGAAATTCCTGGAGCACATCCTAGTGAAAAAGAAGTTATAAAACTAGCAAAAAAAAGATTTGTTGATACATATACCAAGGTTTGGCCTGAATACAAAAAACTTGTAGATGAAGATATTTCAGATGAAAAGCTAAGGCAAATGCTTAAGGAAGATTTGGAAAAACTTGTAGAAGAATTACAAAATGATCCACAAAGTGGTTCTGGTAAATCACCACTTGATGAATTACCACCCGAGCTAAGAAAAGAACTTGCAGAAAAGATACAGCGGGCCATGGAGGATTTTGAAAATGAACAACAATCTGAAGAGCAAGGCCAAGGAGAAGGTGATTCTGAAGAAAGTGAACCACAGTCTGGTGAAAATGGCGGTGGTCCTAAGCGGGGTGATGATGGTGACGAGGGTGAGTCCGCAGAGAAGCAAGAGGCGGAAGGAGAAGGGGGAGCTTCTCAACCCACTGAGGGCGAAGAAATGTCACAGCCGAGTGAAAAATCTCAAGAGGGTGCTAATGGTGGTGGGGAGGAAACAGATGAAAAAGAACAAATAATTCCAATAGATAAATTTTCAGAGAAATTAAAACAGGCCCTTAAAGAAATTTTTGACAAATTACCACAAGAAAAAAAAGATCAATTAGTTAAACAGGCGATGGAGGAATTAGCAAGAATAGAAGATGCTATTAGTGAGGCAATGAAATCTCAACTTTCAGAAGACATAACTCCAACCCATGAAGAAATAGAAATTGATCGCGAAAAAAGTGATCAAGAAAAAGAAGAAGAGAAAAAAAGACAAGAGCAGGAAAAAGAAAGAGAGAAAAGTGCAACTGAACTAGAGAAAACAATTGAAGCTCAACTTACGGAGTACGACCGTTATTACAAAGAGGTAGCGCCGATAGTTAATGACTTGTTTAATAGAGCAGAAAGAATTTTCCAACCAAATAAACAACCAAGGTGGCAAAAGGGATATGCCTCTGGCGGAAGGTTAGATCTACAAGCCGCTAGAGAATTTGAAAGAGACAGAAGTAAATATACGGGACTTTGGGAACAAAAAACAATTCCCCAGAAAAGAGATTATCGATTCGTTATTCTTGTTGATATGTCAGTGTCAATGCAAGATAGAGATATTAATGATGACGGGGCACCCTTTGGGCCAACTAAAATACAGGAAACATTTAAGGGGGTTATTGTATTAAGCGAAGTATTAAATAAACTACGTATTGATAATGAGGTTATAGGCTTTACAACGAATTTTCCT
This sequence comes from uncultured Candidatus Saccharibacteria bacterium, assembly GCA_964364225.1. Taxonomy (GTDB): domain Bacteria; phylum Patescibacteriota; class Minisyncoccia; order Phycocordibacterales; family Zambryskibacteraceae; genus 12-FULL-44-12b. Next base: position 27,865 of record CAYIKP010000001.1, read on the forward strand.
GATTCTCATCGAGTATATAAAAAATTTGAGGAGGTCTTGGATGGCTCGATTAGAGACAAAATGACTAGGATGCTATGGGAAGGGGGCGATTTTACGCCCACAGACGAAGCCACAGCCATGGCATCTAAGCTTCTAGAGAAGAAGGGCGTAAGAAACCAGTTTCTGGTAACATTAACTGACGGTCAGCCAGATTCAGCACAAGATACAAAAATGGTTATAGCCAAAATCAGAGAAACAACCAATCAAAAATTAATTGGTATTGGGCTGGGTGCAAATACCCGATTTGTAGGAGAGTTTTATCCAGCCAGCGTAGTTTTGCCGGATATTAGTCAATTTAGTCAAAAAATAGCAGATTTATTTGAAGAAATGATAAGAAATCCAGAAAAATATAAATAAACTTATGTTCTTCAGAAGAAGAACAAATAAAAACCATAACTTTTTTTCAGGCCCTTGATAACGTTCTAAACGGTCAAAATTTTGATTTAGGATTAGTTGTGACGAATAGATTTAAGGCAGAAGATTTTCTTGGTTTAATACCACCAAAAGCTACAGCAGATATTTTTACTTTAACCACAAAAGAACACCCAGATGATGCTATTTTACAAATAGTAGAATCTTTTAAATCTAATAAGTGGTTTATTCTAGAATTACAAGAGTCCTATATGCCAAGCCAGTTGTATGGCCAATTGCGGTCTTTGTCGGTGTCTAATAGATTGGATATACAAAATCTATTAGGGAGTGATGAGAAAGAAATGATTGTTGAACAACCAAAGGAATCGAGAGTCGTGGTTATTAATACTAATGAAATAGCCGAGAAGTTAGGTAATAAGTTTAAAGGCTTATTTGGTCCATTATTAAATATATTAAATTTTGAATGCCTCAATCTAGTGCAGAGAAACCAACTAACCCTGTAATGAAACCAGAGGACGTTAAAACGTTTTTTGAGTCTGAAGAAAAAATGAGAGAGCTTGAGGTCAGGAGCAAGGGAGTAATTGCTTATGTAACCAAAAAAGAACAAATTGATGGTGTGGAGGTTGAGACGGAATACGTTGTTATTGCTGGTATTGAGCTTCCGGTAAATAAAGAAGGAATGGGAACTCTTTTTAAAGGTGAAGAGTTTTTAGATTTTTCTTTAGATAGTAAGAGTTTGGAATTGTTGGGGATATATGCACAAGCAATAAAATTAAATCAACCAGTTTTAGTTGAAGGTGAAACAGACATAGGAAAAACAAAAGCACTTGAATTTTTATCATTTCTTACAAACACAAGGCTTAAACGTATATCTTTTTCGGGGCAAACTGATGTAACAGAATTCATTGGAAAGTATGTTCCAAATATTGAAAGTGCTCAAAAACTTTTTGAAAAAACACTTCAAAATAAAAAAAAGTTGAGTGAAGGGTCTCTAGCCATTATTGCCAGAGCCGAACAGGAGAAGAGGGGCTTAACAAAAGAAGAATCTCAAGAAATAGCTGAAATAGAAGGCATACACCTAGAAGACGTAAATTGGGTATGGCAAGACGGAATGATTCCCCAAGCCATGGAAGGAAACAATGGAAGGGGTTTTTGGCTCTATTTTGACGAATTAGGAGCAGCAGAACCTTCAGTTTTAGTAAAAACTAACCGTATTTTTGAGCGCAAAGGCAGATTAGAATTATCAGAAAATGGCGGAAGATTAGTTGAAGCCGGCCCAGATTTTAGAATCATTGCTTCAACTAACCCACCAGAATATGCAGGCAGGGAGGCTTTTGCACCAGATTATGTGAGAAGGTTTGTTTACCAAAAAGTAGGTCCTCTAAACTCAAAAGAAATAAGAGACAGAACTGCTTTTATATTTAGACAACAGCGATCACTATTGGACCCAGACGGTTTTCATATAAGTGCAGAAAATCCAGTTAATTTACATGAAAACCCAGAAGTTTCAGAAATAATTGAGACTGCTTTAGTTGAATTTCATACCGCTGCTCTTAAGCAATTGGAAGCCGGCCTTTCTAAGGATCAAAACCAACAATTTAGATATGAGTTTTCTGACCTAATAAGGGTAAGAGATTTTCTAAACAAACTACAAGAGGCGGATTTATTACGAACCTTGAGATCTGCTGTGGAATTTTATTATGTAAATAAATTGGGCAATGAAGGTGCCCGTGAAAAATTAAGACAGGTATTTGAAACGACACTAAGACTACATAAAACTGAAGAGAAATTAAAGACAGCTTTAAAGAGAATAAAAGACCCAACAGGAAAAGAGGATCTGCCAAAACCAGAGGGAATACCAACAAATGCAGAAGATGGTCCAGAAAAACTCTCTCCTGGGCACTACAATGTTTTTTTTAATGAAAGTCCAGATAGATTTGGTAATAAAGGTTTTATTTGCAAGGTGCCTAATAGAAAAATGATAGTTTTAGATAAGGGTTCCAATGTAAAGCCAGAAAAAGGAGTGGAATATCATGTTCGGGTAGTAAAAGAAACATACCCAGGTGAATTTAGAGGCGTTATGTTTGTGACTATTATTGATAAAAGTAAGTTTCAAAAATTGACAGAAGAAATGACGGCTAGTGGTTATGAGTTTGTAATAAATAAACCAAAGTTTGATTACTCCGTTCCTGGAACAGCACAAGAAATTCCTAGAATAGATATTGTAAGAGAGGTGGCAGATACTTTTGGTATTCCAGCAGACAAAATAGTAGTTAAAGGATTAGCTACAGATATTTACGGTAACCCCTTAGAGGATAGTTGTAGTATTTGGGCGCCGAAATAATTTAGCAACAAGACAGCATAATGAAATAAAGCTCAAGTTCGGGTGTATTATCGAGTGATGCTTCTAGCGGACGAACGGGACATCATAGAAAAAACTCAAAATGGGGATGCTGAGGCATTTGGTGTTTTAATGGAACATTTTGAACCCAAAATAAAGCGCTATGGTAGAAATTTTCTTAAAGATAGAGAAGATATTCAAGATATAGTCCAAAATGTTTTTATGAAGGCCTATGTAAATATTCAGAGTTTTGATTTGGATCGGCCATTTTCACCGTGGATATATCGTATAGCACACAATGAGTTTGCAAATGAATTAAGAAAGAAAAGTAAGGGTTTATTTATAAATATAGACTTCAATACAGACATCTTTTTTCCGCATCCGATAGCCCCAGAGACAGCAGATAAAGAAACCAGCGATGCTTTTTTAAGGAAAGCCATGGAAGAATCACTCTCTTTATTAGATGAAAAATATAGAAAACCAATAGTATATTCTCTTTTAATTGTTTTAGCTTTTGTTATGGCAGGAAGCTTGATAGAGGATAATTTAAAATTTCATGAAAGATTCTCTGACTATGCCGGTAGAAGGGGTATGTCCATGTTCGGGCCTTTTTATAGTAATTTCCTAGATCAAGAACAAGGAGAAATTCATATGGGAGTTATTGCAACTAGTACTAACGATGGTTTTATTCTAAAAACGCCAAATGAGGGCGACTTAGATGTTGTTGTAACTTCTGAAACTAAAATATCTAGAGATTTGAGTTTAATTGAAAATATTGCAGTAGTGGTTTTTGGTGAACGCACAGAAAATGTTGTGCAGGCAGTGGGTATAAAGAAGGTTGGTGATGGAAACAATAAACCCCACAGAATGATGTTTAAAAGATTTAATGATCGTCTTGAAATAAAGTATTAAAACCGGTGTATTAAGTATTGCATCAAGTGAATGATGCTTTATAAGTAATTAAAAATTAAAAATGAAGAAAAATATATCAACTAAAGCAATTTTGTCACTTGTTGGGCTAGGCTTATTAGGTAGTGCCAGTTTGGTTTCCGCTAAGGGCCCAGTTATGCAGAACCTAACTCCAGCTGAAATAGCTACAAGACAGTCAGAGATGTTCCAAAGACAGGCAACCCTACTTGGAATATCAGTTGATAAAATCAAAGCTGCTTGGGCAGAAGGAAAGACTATGCAGGAATTAGCTGCCGCGAATGGCATTACTGCAGAGCAACTAGGGCAAAAGATGAAAGACGAAAGAAATATTCAAATGAAAGCACATTTAAAAGTCCTCGTTGATCAAAAAGTAATAACTCAGACCCAAGCTGATGCTCGTTTGGCAGTTATGCAAAAAATGATGTCAAATAATGGCAAAACAAAAGGGAATAACAAAACACATGGTTGGTTTGGGTTCTAATTCGTAGTTCAGTCTTAATAATCTTTGAGAATGTAAAAGGGTCATTTATTATGACCCTTTTACATTTTAGAGATACTATTTTTATCTTAAATATTCTTATAATCTAGTTTGAGGTATAATCCTCCCCATGAAGAAGGTTATTCTATCTTGTGTAGTTATTGCAGGACTCACCCTATTTTTTAGTGTCCAAAGTGGGCACGCCGCCTCTATTGGTTGGGGAGAAAATTATATAGTACCCAAAGGCGATGTTGTAAAAAGTAATCTCTATGTTGCAGGGCAACAGCTGACATTAATGGGAAATATTTTTGGGGATGTATTGGGTGGGGGAGGGAATGTTTTTATTAATAACGATATACAGGGCGATGTAATGATAGTGGGTGGCACTATCAATTTAATTTCATCAGTTTCAAACGACGTAAGATTAGCCGGAGCTACGATTGTTGTTTCTGGAAAAATTGGTGGAGATTTAGCCGCAATTGGAAACAATATAAGGGTTGTAGAAAATACCTCTATTGGCGGTGACGCACTTTTGGCGGGCGGTACCATTGTGCTTTCTGCCCCAGTTTCTGGAAAGATTAATATTTCTGGCGCTGATGTGACGCTTAATGGAAAAATAGAGGGTGATGCTAATGTGGTGGCAGATAGGCTTACTATTGGGCCAAATGCCCTTATAAATGGAAAACTGGTATATAAATCTGTCAGAGAGGCAGTAATAGATGAAAATGCAAAAATTTTGGGTGGAACTCTCTTTCAAAAAGTCTCAAATGGCCCAGACTCTAATTTATCTGCATTAATATGGAGTTCTCTTTTTTGGGTAAAATTAATAACCCTTTTTGTTTCTTCTATGATTCTTTTTGCAGTTGGTAAAAAGAGTATGAGTGTAATTGCAGGACGCGCAAGAATAAATATTTGGCAAAATTTAATTGCTGGCTTTGTATTCCTCATTGGAGCACCAGTTTCAGCACTTCTTTTGATAATGACAGTAATAGGTTTACCGCTCGCTGGCGCAGCCATTGGCTTAGGAATTATTTTTATAATTATTTCTCTTGCCTTTATGCCAATTCTTCTAGGGACCACAATTAAAGTTTTACTTAAAAAAGGGGATGCAGCGTCTTGGAAGGCCATTCTGTTGGGATCTTTGATAATTTCGCTTCTTGGCTTTATTCCATTTCTTGGGTACCTAGTATATGCAGGACTATTTTTAGCTTCACTTGGAGTAATGATCCGTATGTCTCTTATCAAACTACAATCTATAAGATCATAATGGAAACAGAAGAAAATAAAATAAGTAGAGCCTCAATGATATTAATAGTGACAATAGTTTTATTTATTATTGGTACATATTTTTCATTAAAGAAAATTAATAGATCCATAGAAGGTCCTACAGACTCATTTATTTCTTGTGTTGCAAATGGTTTTCCAGTTTTAGAGTCATTTCCCAGAAAATGTACAGATGCAGACGGGAACGCATACATAGAAGAGGTTACTCCGCCATTGAACGCAATTACAAATGAAAAGGTGCACGTTTATTACCCAGTGCCAGGAACAAGCGTCAATACTCCGATTTCGTTTTCAGGAGAAGCTAGAGGCACTTGGTTTTTTGAAGGTTCTTTTCCTGTAGAAGTAAGAAATATCACTGGTAAAACTATTGCTAGAAGCCATGCGGAAGCAAAAGGTGAATGGATGACGGAAGAATTTGTTAGGTTTGAGGGAGATATTTTACTTTTACAACAAACACCAGCTGGGCCACTATTTTTGGTCTTAAAAAAAGATAATCCATCTGGCGACCCAACTAGGGACGAGGAGGTTGTTATTCCTATAAATTATTTAGGTCTCAAAAAGTAAAAATCAATATCTCAAAGGCCAAACTATTTTGTATCTTTCAGACGTAAAGCTAAAAATACACTAGCTATTAATATAGCTCCTAAAACAATAAAAGATTGTTGAAATCCGAGTAATTTTATAGAGAAAGCCCCTATTATTGGGCCCATTATTAAAGCGAGTGGTCTTGCTAACCTAAAAACACCTATTACTTCTGTATCTCCCCCAGAGACATGTTTAAAAAAATATGATTCCGTTGATATTTCAATTGCGCTTGCGCCTGTTCTTGTTAGAAAGAGGATGAGTGCCCATGCGACAAAAGATGCACTGGTTATTAAACTAATTGAAACTGTAGCGAATCCTGCGATTAAAAAACCTCCAGCCATTATTTCTTTTTCGCCGAACATTTTATCTTCTAGTTCACCGAGTGGTAATTCAAACAATGCAAAAGGAAGGAGCATTATAGAAAAAATTAATCCGATTTCTTGCCAACTGAAACCGATTATTTGATTAAGATATATCGGACTCCACGCAATCATCCATCCATAAAAAAATTGCAATATAAAACTTAAGAAAACCCCAAGCCTTAACGAGCTGGGTATTTTTTCATGAATTTTTGGTAACGAGTGTTTTTCAATAGCTTTTCCAAATTGTAAAAATAGCACAGGAATTAGTACCATTAGTGAAGCAAAATAAACAGATCTAAAACTTCCACCAGACAATATAAAACCGGTTGCTATTGGGGCCAAAATAATCGCTATACTTGCTGATGTTAAAAAAATTCCTCGTACTTCTCCAGTAGTTCCTTCGTCTTTAACCTCTCTTTCCAAAAAAACATCTAGTAGATAAGTTAAAAACCCAATTGAACCCTGCATTAATACAAAACCTAAAGCAATTAGAGTGGGGGAATTAGCTGAAGAAAGTATGGTTATTGCTAAAGCTTCAACAAGTATAAAAATAAAAAATATTCGTTTTGCCCCGATTTGTGTCAGTAATTCACTAGAAAGCAAAAGGGTTAAAAAAAGTACCGCCCCCAAACCAAATAGAAATGCTACCTCTATTTGTGAAAAAAAAGTTTCCAAGAAAGAAGAATTTACATAAAGAACCAACCCATAATGAAAAGACATTAAAAGGGAGCACAAATATATAGGTAAAAATTTTCTATTTCTCCCAACTATTCCTTGGTGGTGTAGGCGACTAATAACACGCATATAAACATTTTATCAGTAATTAAACTTAAAGAGAGCCTTATTCTCTGACGAACATTGCGGAATCGGGCCAGCATGGTGAGTCAATCTGCGAGGCTTTTGACTCTAGCGAGATGAGCATAGCAAAAACCCCCGCTGGGGGTTTTATGCGCGTTCGCCGGAGAATACAGCGAACGACCTTTATACTCCTAGTGTTACAGGAATAACAATTGGCCTTTTGTTGGTTTTTTGGAATAGAAAACGCGCAACATCATCTGTTAAATTTGCCTTCACAAAATCAAAGTTAATTGGGTTCATACCCTGAGTTGATCTTTCAATCGATCTTTTAATCACTAATCTTGTTTGATTTAGAAGATCTTGTGACTCTCTTAAATAAACAAAACCTCTTGAGATAATATCCGGACTTTTCTTTAATTTACCTGTTTGAACATTAATTGTGGCCACAATTACAAAGATACCGTCTTCAGCTAATGTTTTTCGGTCCCGCATAACAACCTCCTGAACGTCTCCTATTGAGAAACCGTCAACCATTATGTCTTCTGAAGGAGCTTTCTCTTTTAGCACGGTCATTGTCTTTCCTTCGTCCCTAATCTCTATGATTGAGCCGTTGTCAGGAATAATTACATTTTCTTTAGGAGTACCCGTTGCAACAGATAAATCAGCGTGCTGTCTTAACATGTGATGGTAGCCGTGAAGAGGAATGAAAAACCTATGAGGGATTTGCTCGTGAATCCATTTTAGTTCATCACGATTTCCATGGCCTGATGCATGAATATCTGAATCCAAATAAGTAATTATTTTTGCACCAGAACGGAACAGATTATCTTTCAACTTAATAACAGAAGCATGGTTGGTGGGAATAATTGATGATGAAAGTAGCACAGTGTCTGTAGGCTTTAATTGGACCTTCTTGTGTGTTTTATTTGCTATACGCATTAGTGCAGCAAATTCTTCTCCTTGAGCCCCCGTTACAAGCATAATAATTCTGTCTGGCGGATAATTATCAATTTCTTCTAGTGGGATTATGTTCTTCGTTTCTGTTAGTTTTAGGAGTTTTATAATATCTATATTAGTTTTCATACTGCGACCTTCAATAACAACTTTTTTGTTGTATTTTTCTGCAGCCTGAATAATGGCAATGATACGCTCTACTTGAGAGGCGAAAGTGCTAATGACCATTCTTCCAGAAACGTCTTTTATGAACCTATCTATGTTTTCAATAACTACTGACTCTGAAAGTGAAAAACCCGGCTTCTCAATTGATGTTGAGTCCATTGTAAGAAGGAGCGCTTCTTTTCCTTTAAATTGTTTATATTGCTCAACCTCTTCTTCTGTAGGAACTCCTTTTATGTTGTCTACGCGCACATCTTCAATAAATACAATATCTCCAAATGGGGTTTCAATAATGAGGCCCATTGAATCTGGAATAGTGTGTGAGATTGGGAATGTGCGTATACGCAAAGATCCACAAGAAATTGCTTCTTTGCCTTCAATTATTTTTATTTCTAGCTTTTGAAGATGAGGAAATTCCTCTTGTCTTTTTTGAATCATTATTGCCCCAAATTGTCTTGTGTAAATTGTTGGATAGCCAATACGATCAATAAGATAGGGAATACCACCAATGTGATCCAAGTGTCCGTGGGTTATGAAAAGACCACGAATCTTTTCTTTTCTTTCTTCTAAATATTTTGTGTTTGGTAAAATGTAATCAATTCCCGGAGTATCCTCTTCTTTAAATTGAAAACCAGCGTCAACAATAATGATGTCATCTTTGTATTCAATTGCTGTCATATTCTTTCCGATTTCCTCAACTCCTCCTAAAGGAATGATGCGAAGGGCGTCTCCTATTGGTGGAATTGGAATATTTTTTATAGCACTCCTTTCGTCTCTTACATGAGACATAGTTCCATTAGTTAGTCTTGGTCTGAATGTTTGCCTTGATCTTCCTCTCATTCCTCCACCCCCCCCACGAGAAGGGAATCTTCCAGGGCCACCGCTTGATGATGGGCTTCTTGTTGATGAATAAGCACGCCTAAAGACCCTTCCTTGCGATCCGGAATTTCCTTGATCGCTCATTTTTTTGTCTCCTGATTCCATATTAATTTTAATTAGTGAATATTTTCCAAACAGAATTTGTCTCTTTATACCAAGTAGATACTCCTAGGAATCTTTCCGAACCAATGTTCAATGTATTAAGTAATACCTTTTTGAGCCCTTTTGGCACAACATAAATGTATTTCGGGGCGTAAATAAATGCCGCCGGATAATCTGCATTGAATTCGAAGAGAAGCGAATCGAGAATATCCTGTTGCTTAGAAGTATTACTCTCTCGCCTTAAGTTGTCAAGTAATTTATCTGCCTTACTGTTTGCGTAGAGGGCAACATTTAATCCAGGATCAAATCTTTCACTTGAATGCCAAAAAGGAAATAAATCTAGACTTCTACCAACCACTTCACCAAAAAGAAGTGTCTCATATTTTCTTTCTCTAATAATATTTTGTTGTAGATCGCCCTGTTCAAAAATATTTATTGATACTTCAATACCAAGTTTTTTGTAAGCACTCTCCAAAGCGTGTGCTACTGATATTAAATCTGGTGTGTCTGCCGTTGCAATAGTAAATTTAATTCCCGTTGATGCAAGAGTTTTTCCTTTGCCAGTAGTTTTTATTCTTAAATTTGTTGAGCTAGACATTTTGTATCCAAGCTTATCTAGGATATCGCCGGCGAGCATTAATCGTTTATCAAACGAATCACCACTTACACTTTCTACTGGCACAGGACCATTTACTGATATCGCAAAGCCTTTTAAAGAATTGGAAATTATTTCTTCTTTTGGTATTCCCAAAGATAACGCTTTACGAATATTTTTATCGGCCAGAATCTTGTTTTTATTTTGATTAAAAAATAGAGCAAATACTCTTGGGAGCGGTGCTGTTTCTATTCTAAAACCACGATTCTTTAGAACGCCAGCATTTTCAGGAGAAACACCCCCAAGTGAGTCTATATCGTTAGAGATAAGGGCAGATACAGCCTTTGCTTCATTGGAAAAAAAACTAGTTGTTATGTTTGTTATAAAGGGTTTACCCATGACAAACTTATCAAAACTTGTTAACTGCATGCTTGATGGAATACCGCCAGAATCTCTGGAAACATTTATAACCTTATAAGGTCCAGCTCCAACCGCATTTAAATTGAGATCGCTCCAAGGAAATTCCTCAGAAGGTACTTTTTCCCAAAGGTGTTTGGGTAAAATTCCTAAGGTGAGATTTTCCATAAAGGGTGCGTAAGGAGATTTTAGATGGAAATTTACTGTCAAATTATCTATTTTTTCCACCTCAACCCCTTCCCAGTTTGCTCTTCGTGGACTTTTAATTGCAGGATCTTTTATTTTTGAAATAGTGAATAAGATGTCGTCTGCAGTTACGGGGTTTTTATCATGAAATTCCGCATTCGGTTTTATGTGCACAAAGTAAGTTTTTCCGTCAGACGATATATCAATGGACTCTGCTATAAGATTTTTATATTCATTATTTTTATCAGGAGTTACAAGGCCGGCATAAACTAATGCCGTTATATCTTTATCTGCATCAGATATTGCTAGTACTGGATTTATAAAGCGAGGCGTTCCCACAATACCCTCATTTATTGTTCCGCCAGTGGCCGGAATTTCTATAAGAAATTCGTTATTGACCTTAAGTCCCAACAAAAGAGCTGTCATGAACATAACAACGGCCAAAATCATGAAGATAGTCCTTTCAGTAATAGAAAAAAGTTTATATGAGTGCCTAATGTTTGTTAATCCAGGCAAGGTAAAACTTTTTTCTAGAAAACGAAACTTAGAGAACAACCTTCCAGAAATTACAGACTCGATTAGAAGAATTATTTTTTTCTGCATCTTTCTATATTAACAATATTAAAGACCCCCTTATTTTATGAAGAGTGCTGCAAATGCAGAAAGTGCAAAAAGAATGGCAACAATAATTGTACCCACAAAAATTATTTTTTCTAAACCACGCTTTTCGTATTTGACCCCCCCGAAAGTATCTTGACCAAAAGCTGAACCAAGTCCCGCATCTGAACGTTGAAAAAGTATTCCTATAATAAGAAGAACGGCTAGAACTACCTGAATAATGGGTAATATTTGTGACATAGGGGATAGGATAGCTTATTTAGACCAATTTGCCAAAGATTTTTGACTGTTTTAAGTAGTGTCTGAACTATTGGGCGAACGAAACAAGTGAGAATTTATTATCATTTGTGAGTGAGCGAAAATAGCAAGTCACTAAGCCATATTTTTGGATATAGGCTTAATGACTTGACAAAAATATATAGATATGCTACTATATACACAGCAGTACAGTAACATCCCGTTTCTAACTGGTTTTACAACGCACTCGCCCTAAGTGGGCAAAGGAGTCACCGTGATCAACCGGAGCCGCTACAACGCTGTGGCCAACTACCTCAAGGCAGTGGCCAAGAAGATGGTCGAGGCGCTCAAGGATGCCGAGAACATCATCCCGCAGTTCGCGATTCCCGCCGACGTCTTCGCGAGCTCGAACAAGGATGCGAATGCCGTGATGAACACGGTTCGCCAGCTGGAGCTCGATCCCGAAGGTGCGAACATCGTGCGTCTGCAGGACGCCGGTGCATTCGCGGACGAGATCGCCTCGTACTTCGGCGAGCGCAAGAGCCTCGAACAGCGCTTCCTGCACTCGCAGTGGCTCTCCGACGACATGTACAACCGTATCGTCGTCCTGCCGAACGAGTTCGCGGAACCCCTCATCATCCTCTGGAAGGCGTATGACGCCATCCGGCAGAATGGTGCGGAGACCTCCGAGCTTCGGAGCGCGTGGACCGAGATCGACAAGAAGCTTCGTGCTGCCGAGATCGCCTCGGTGGGGAAGGAGCTTCGCGAGTCGAACCCGGCTCGTCGGGTCAGGCTGACGCTGGCGCCGAAGCCCGTCGCGAGCGCCTCTCCCAAGGGACGCAACGCTGAGAAGCGCCAGCACGATCGGCAGATTCGCGCGTCCATGCAGCAGGGCAAGGGTACCGCGTCGAACAGCAAGGCCAAGAAGAACAAGAAGCACGCCTAACCGGCACGCGAGAAACGGGGAACAGCCATCTCTAAAGGGTGGCTGTTTTCTTTTGCTTGCAAATTTTTATATACGTATATAATGAGCGCACTTATGAAAAATATATCTAAAAAGGAAATTAAAAAAGAACTACCAATTAACATTTCACCCCTAGGCGATAGAGTGCTACTTAAACCACTAGAAGATAAATCAAATAAAACTTCTTCAGGAATTTATATTCCAGAGAGCGTAAAAGAAGATAGAGGAAGCAAAAAGGCGATTGTTGTAGCAGTAGGTAATGGAAAAATGGAAGAGGGAAAATTAATTCCAGTTGGTGTGAAAGTGGGGCAAAAAGTTTTATATTCTTGGGGCGATTCTATAAAAGAGGGAGACGAAGAATTTATTATGGTGCGGGAGGCAGATATTTTAGCAATTATTAAATAAAACAATGGCCAAACAAATTCTTTTTAGTGAAAATGCGAGAAACGCTTTGAAGAGAGGGGTGGACGTTGTTGCTGATGCTGTAAAAATCACAATTGGACCTCGCGGAAGAAATGTCGTTTTGGATAAAGGTTATGGAGTTCCTACAATTACTAACGACGGAGTGACTATTGCAAAAGAGATAACCCTCAAAGATAAATTTGAAAATATGGGTGTTGAGATAGTTAAGGAGGTGGCTAGCAAAACCAATGATGTTGCTGGGGACGGAACTACCACATCTGTAATTCTTACCCAGGCGATGGTAAGCGAGGGTTTTAAGAAAACCACTATGGGGACTAACGCCATGGGAATTCGTTTGGGAATGGAGGAGGCAGTAAGAGATGCGATCTCTATTTTGAAAAAAATGGCGAAGCCAATCAAGAGCGATGACGAAATAAAACAAATCGCTACAATTTCTGCAGAATCTGTTGAGATTGGAGAAACCATTGCCGAAACAATTAAAAAGGTAGGAAAAGATGGGGTGGTTACTGTGGAAGAGTCGCAGGGCGTAGGAATTGATTCAGAGGTAGTGGAGGGGCTTGAGTTTGATCGCGGGTTTGTTTCTCCTTACATGATAACTAATACAGAAAGAATGGAAGCAGAATGTAGGGATGCCCCAGTATTAATTACAGACAAAAAGATTTCTGGAGTCAAAGAAATTTTACCTTTACTTGAAAAATTGGCTCAAGCTGGAAAAAAAGAACTTGTAATAATTGCTGATGATGTGGATGGGGAAGCGCTTACTACATTTGTGCTCAATAAACTTCGTGGTGGTTTTTCGGTGCTTGCAGTAAAGGCCCCTGGGTATGGAGATAAGAAAAAAGAAATGCTTCAAGATATTGCCACAACTATTGGTGCTACTGTTATTACGGATGAATTGGGTTTGAAACTTGAAGAAACAAAATTAGAACATTTGGGAAAGGCTAGAAAAATAATTGCAAAGAAAGATAAAACAACCGTTGTTGGTGGAAAAGGAAAAAAAGAAGCGGTTTTAGAGAGAGTCGCTTCATTAAAAACACAATTAGAAAGTTCTTCATCAAAATTTGATAAAGAAAAATTGGAAGAAAGGATAGGGAAATTGTCTGGAGGTGTTGCCGTTATTCACGTAGGCGCAGCCACAGAGACAGAAATGAAATATTTGAAACTAAAAATTGAAGATGCTGTTAACGCTACGAAAGCAGCTATAGAAGAGGGGATTGTGGTTGGCGGTGGCACTGCTTTTGCGAAAGTAGCTCGTGATTTAGAAAAAAATCTTGCTAAGAGAAAAGACATTGATGAAAGTTTCGCAGAAGAGAAAAAAGCTGGCTATGCAGTAGTGGCCTCTGCACTAACGTCTCCCTTGAGACACATAGCTAAAAACGCTGGCAGAGATGATGGTTCTGTTGTTGTAGAAAAAGTTTCAGAGGGGGGTATAAATTTTGGCTACGATGCACTAGCAGATTGCTTTGTGAACGATATGTTTAAGGCGGGGATCATTGATCCTGTAAAAGTGACACGCACAGCATTAGAAAACTCTGCATCTGCTGTGGCAATTCTTTTAACTACTGAGGTTGCTATAGCTGAATTACCTGAAAAGAAGGAGTCTGAAACAAGGGGTCAGGGAGGAGAAATGGATTATTAAATAAAAATCACTCTGTTATAATATAAGAATATGACAACAAATATAATTTTAGGTGTAGCGATTATCCTAGTACTTTGGGTTATTTCTTTGTTCAATAAACTTGTTCGTCTAAAAAACCGCGCAAAAGAAGCGTGGTCGGATATTTCTGTGCAATTGAAAAGAAGATATGACCTCATTCCGAACCTTTTAGAAACAGTGAAAGGTTATGCTACACACGAAAGCACTCTTTTAGAAAAGATAACGACAGCGAGGACCTCTGCCATGAATGCAGGAACTATTGCCAATTCTGGACCAGCTGAAAATATGCTAAGTAGTACCCTAAAGTCTCTTTTTGCTGTTGCCGAAAATTATCCAGATTTGAAAGCAAACCAAAATTTTCTTGAGCTTCAGAAAGAGCTTTCAGATACAGAGAATAAAATTCAAGCATCTCGTCGTTTTTACAATACTAATGTTAGAGATCTTAATATTGGTATTGAATCATTTCCCGCTAATTTAATTGCTGGGGTATTTAATTTTTCTAGAATGGATTTCTTTGAGTTAGAAGATGTAGCTGCAAATGAGCCAGTGAAAGTATCCTTCTAATTTATAAGTATGCAAACAGGGGAAAATCTATATACGCATAGAGATGAGAATATTTTTCGCACTTGGGGATTAATGGCAGTTTTTCTTGTGCTCGTGATAGCTGTTGGATTTGTTGTCTCTTATATATATAACAATCAAAATATTCTTTATTTTGCTGTTATATTCGCATTTTTAATGAATATCATTTCCTATTGGAATTCAGACAAAATAGTTCTTTCTATGATGCACGCTAAGCCAATAACCAAAGGAGAGTATGCAGATCTTTATAATATTACGGAAAATCTAGCCATTACAGCCGGATTACCAATGCCCAGGCTGTATCTTATTGAAGAATCGTCTCCAAATGCCTTTGCTACGGGCAGAAACCCTAGTCATGGGGTTATTTGCGTGACTTCTGGTTTGGTAGCACTTCTATCTAAAGATGAGCTTGAGGGGGTTATTGCTCATGAAATGAGCCATATTGGTAACAGAGACACCCTTATCTCTACTGTGGCAGTAATTTTGGCTGGTTTAATAGCCATTATTTCAGATATAGCTCTAAGATCCAGATTTAGTTCTCGAAATAATGACAGAGGGGGTGGTTTTATTCAAATTTTAGGAATTATTTTCATTATTCTTTCTCCGATTGCAGCGACCCTCATCAGATTGGCCGTTTCTAGAAAAAGAGAATTCTTGGCAGATGCAACTGGTGCACTTTTGACACGTTATCCAGAAGGTTTGGCAAATGCTTTAAAAAAGATTGAATCTCAAATAAATCAAAAACCTTTTTCATCAACATCAAATGCGACAGCTCACCTTTTTATAGAAAATCCATTTGGAACAAAATCTCTTTCTGGTATAGGCAAGTTATTTATGACGCATCCCCCTGTCGCTGAACGAGTTAGCGCACTAATTGGTAACAGAAACAATTTATGAAAAATTTTTTAAACAGAGATTTGTCAAAAGAGGAGTTATTAAAAAAAGTTTCCAAGTTAGAGTTAGAGATAAAAGATTTAAAGAAAGATTTAGTTCACGATACTTTAACTGGATTAAAAACTAGAAACTTTTTTGAAGAGGAGGGGAGGGTGTTCTATGATTCAGCCTTAAATAAATTTAAAGGTTTAAGGTCGGAGTGGTTTAATTTTGGGAGTGTTAGTTTTATTTTTATTGATGTAGATCATTTTAAAAATATAAATGATACATATGGACATTTGGAGGGGGATAAAGTTTTAGAAAAAGTAGCAGATGTTATAAAACAAAGTATTCGTGAAGGAGATGTGGCGGCACGATTTGGTGGCGAAGAAATAGTAGTTGAACTTTTGGGGGCGAGTGAAAAATTTGCCAAAAAGAAAGCAGAAGAAATTAGAAAAAAAATTGAAGCGTTAAGTTTTGAAATACCAGAATTAAAAATCACAATTAGTGCGGGAGTTTCAACTGTAGAAAAAGACATTTCTTTTAATGAAATTTTAAATCGTGCAGACAAGGCAATGTATAAAGCAAAAGAGAATGGAAGAAATAGGGTAGAGGTTTATTCTGAAATAAATTAGATTTATCATTTTTTTCTGTTAATCTAAGTTTTATAAATGGAGGGTTCGCATAGCGGTCTAGTGCACCACGTTGGAAACGTGGCGTGGGGAAACCCACCGAGAGTTCGAATCTCTCACCCTCCGCAATTAAAAGTACCTAAGTTATCCACATCAGGAATTCAAAGTTTTTTTTGAGAAATTTCATCAAATTTTTTATGTAGGCAAGTTATATAAAATTGTATTTTGTTAAAAAGCATTTTTTACAATTGGATAAAGTTATTAATTAAAACAGGGTAGTTAATAGGGCTTTTTATAAATGTTTATAACAGATAATTTTCATTGATTTTAAATGTATATCAATGTTATAAAGCTAACTTTATAACAAGATTCCACATCGATGGTTTTCAGGTTTCAAAATTATTAAAAAAACAATGCCAAAAAATGTCCCATTTATGGCCTAAAAAACTTGATTAAAGACCCAATATTTTTAATGCAAAAATGATGAAAAATTGGCTCTACTTAGGTTTTTATTAAGGATTTAGGTTGTTATAATTTCTATTGAACTTAATTAGTTTTTTATCAACTTGAAACGGGCAAAATATTTCCAGTTCTGGTCTACGAAATTATTTATATTTTTTGTTGTTTTTTCGTCTCTTTTTCTTGCTCCCTTTGCTCAAATTCATGCTGCTGGAGTGCCAATGGTTTTTGCTTTAAATATTTCAGCCCAAGAATCTTCATCCACTAATTTTATAATTCCAGAACAGACACTTTTTTCTGGTAGTTTTTCAACCTCTACAAATTTTGGACTCCAAAGCTTACTCTCTCAAACAGCGGTCGGGACTACTACCTCAACAAGTTTTGGATTAAATCCAAGTTTTTTGTATTTTCCTTTCGTCTCCACTCCCGTAGTTGGTGCTACTGCAGGAGCTGAAAAAGTGGATTTATCCTGGGTCTCCGCTGACTCATCTACTGGTTGGGTGGTTTCTCAATATTCAGTAGGGCAATCAACTACCTCTGGTGGACCATACTCTTATACCAATTTAGGAAATGTTTTAACAAGTTCACGCACAGGGCTGACTGCGGGAACGACGTACTATTTTGTAATTAGGGCGTTAGATTTTTATAACAATGGCATAGCAACATCGAGTGAGGTTTCTGGCGTGCCAACTGCATCTGGTGGCGGTGGTGGCGGTGGTGGCGGTGGTGGCGGAGGAGTTGGAACAACATTGGGATCTGGGTCCGTAATTTTTTCTGGAAGAGCGTATCCCAAAATTACAGTGACAATTCTTAAGGATGCCCAAGTTTCTGCTACATCTATTGCTGGTGTTGATGGAACTTTTTCTGTAACAGTAGGTAGTCTTGTTGCTGGTAATTATATTTTTTCTATTTATGCAGAAGATAAAGACGGAAGACGCTCGAGTTTACTTAGTTTTCCAGCAAGTGTGACGGCAAACATTGCAACAAATATAGAAGGTATCTTCTTAGCGCCAACAATTGCGGTTGATAAGAGCGAAGTCAAGAGAGGGGATAATATAGCCATTTTTGGACAGGGCGCACCTCAAGCGGATGTTGTGATTGCGGTTAACTCGGAAGAAGAATTTTTTGCAAAAACTATTTCAGATAAAAATGGAATTTATTTATATAATTTTGACAGTATTGTTCTAGAGTATGGTTCGCATAGCACTAAATCAAAAGCCTCAATTGGCAACCAATTGATTAGCGGTTATAGCTACGCCGCAAATTTCAAAGTGGGAACTAAAAATGTAGCTGCGGTTGGGATAGTAGCACAGTCGAATATTCCAGGAGATCAGAATGTAGATGGTAAAGTAAATTTAGTAGATTTTTCTATTTTAGCTTTTTGGTTTAAGAGATTAAATCCACCATCTAAGGTGGATTTGAATCACGATGGAAAAGTGGATTTGATAGACTTCTCAATAATGGCTTACAACTGGACTGGATAATATGAAATATAAATATATTTTAATTTTAGTTTTATTAATTTCCCCACTTATAACCCAAGCGGCGGAAATTTCTTTTTCTAGTCCAACAGCAGTTTCTATCGGAGAAGAAATACTGGTTTCTTTAGATGTTTCTTCCATGGCTCAAGTATTTAATGCTGTTTCTGGCAATATTGTTATTCCTAAAAATTTCTCAATTTCTCATATATATGATGGGAGTTCAGTTGTAACTGTGTGGGTGGAGCGTCCATCAGTTAATAAAGAAGAAAATACCATTTCTTTTTCTGGAATAACCCCAGGTGGCGTTAAGGGTGATTTTAAAATTATTTCTTTTGTTTTAAAACCGATGAGTTCCGGAAGTGTTGTGCTTAAGGCAGAGAATTTTTCACTGTTGGCAAATGATGGAAAGGGGACAATAATCCCCGTTAAACATAATTCTCCAACAATTATTATTTCAAAAATAGTGAAGGAAAAAGTTATTACACAAGATGATTCATTTTCACCAGAATTATTTAAACCAACAATTTCAAGAACCATAGATATTTTTGAGGGTAAAAATTTTATTTCTTTCTCAACAAATGATAAAGGTGTTGGATTAGATCACTATGAAATAGCTTCTTCTTTTATTTTTTCACCAAAAAAGGAGTCTTACTCAATAACAGAAAGTCCGGTAGTACTTTCAAAGACACAGCTTGTTAAAAAGATATTTATAAAGGCGGTTGATAGAAATGGCAATGAGAGACTAGTTTATATAGCAGGACCGTACTATTACTATGGCATAATAGGCCTAATATTGGCCGTATTATTGGCGTTTTATCTAACTAGAAGGTTGTTGAAATAACATTGAACAACCAAGCGGAGCGAGTGAAATGGGTGCTTGTACACGATTTCCGAGCGAGCGAGGTTGCAATCCTTCCAGGAAGCTGGAAGGATTGACTTTTTAGGTGATGTGTGTATAATAGGGGCCGTACAGATTGCTTACGTTACTGGTTCAAATCCGTGTGCGAAGCTTCCTGTAAGTTATAAGTAGCGTAAACAAATGGCTAAAAAATTGTTCGTGGGCGGAATCCCTTACACTTCCACAGAAGATGCAATTCGTGCACTCTTCGCGACTGTTGGTGCTGTTGAGTCAGTTGCAATTATTACTGACCGCATGACCGGCCGTTCAAAAGGTTTCGGTTTCGTTGAAATGGTGTCTGATGAAGATGCTCAGAAAGCAATCGATACTTTGAACGAGTCAGACTTCGAAGGCAGAAAAATTTCTGTTAAAGAAGCACAACCAAAGGCTCCTCGTGAAGGAGGCTTCGGAGGTGGCGACAGAGGTGGACGTGGTCGTGGTGGATACTAATCCAATACGATTTTAGGATTCTCCTAAACAAAAGGCACCCGCGAGGGTGCCTTTTGTTTAGTCTTGATTTTATTTTTTATAAACGTAATGTGTTTAAAGAAGAACACTAAAAGCCATCGGAGGGCACATGTCGCGATCGAGCGAAGAATTTTCGGCAGAGGAACGGGCTGTATTTGAGGCGTTCGTGGCAAAGCATTTACCACGGACCACGCCACTCAATGGCCATCCCAAGCTTCTGATCGTGAATCAGAGTGATCTCCCATTGCCGAATGTTATGCAGTGGATTCACGAACATGCACCCGCGATTGTCTCGATCTCCACTGTTGAAATGATGTTCAACAAGATGGAGGGTCGTTCTCAAAGAATCGGGAATGGCAAAATTCTCCGTATTGCTCTAGAGGTTGTGGAGCGTCTTTTCGCAATGAGAGACAAGCATACCTTCAAGGTTGGATACAACATTGTGCTCATCCTGCGGGGCGAGTACATGAATATCTCCGGTGAGGTTATCAGGCTTGCGACTTCGCTCGGTGCTGAATGCAAAGTGTATGAGCATGACGAATTGGTCTAGATTGGGTTTGTGATTTAGGGCGCGCATTATAATGCGCGCCTTTTGTTTAAAAATTAAAATAAAGCACCGCGCGAAAATTCACGCGGTGCTTGTAGTGCTAGAAGCGACCTTACTCCTTTTTACGCTTGGGACTGATGTTCACGATGCCCTGATCGTCGTTCTTGTTGACAGCTCTCACGGCAGCGAACACGATCACCGCTATGGCCACTACTCCGATGATAATCCACATAGTACTGCCTCCTTTTGGTTGGTTCCACTCTCATTTCTACTCCTTTTGTTTTTTTAATGCAAGTCATATGAGATAATCAGTACAAATGACAAGGATATTATTTGTTATTGCTATAACATTCCTTTTTACATTTTTTGTATTTTATTTTGGACAACAATTTTATATCAACAGCTCCCAAAGAGAGCTTAAGTTTGATAAAAAAATAACTATTGGCGGTGCACATTTTTTAGTAGATTTTTCAAAAACAGACAAGGAGAGTTCTAGGGGTTTGTCAAAACTGGAAAAACTTTTGCCTGATCAGGGCTTATTGATGTTTTTTCAGTACGAAAATGATTGGGGTATTTGGATGAAAGACATGAACTTTCCTATAGATATCGTTTGGATCAACAAAAATAAAGAAGTCTCATATATAAGAGAGAGAATAAGCCCGAACACATACCCAGAGATATTTTACCCACCAGGGAAAGAGCTATATGTGCTTGAATTGCCTGCAGGGACCGTGGAAATGAAGCACATTAAGGTTGGGGACTTGTTGCTCTATTAAACCGCTATAGTGCTGGGGTATAATGCTTTTATGTCTATTAAAGTTGCTGTAAACGGCGCAGGAAGAATTGGGCGTGCATTTATAAAATTAGCTGTAAATAATCCAGAGATTGAACTCGTAGCAATAAATGATTTAGGAGATATTGATAATATTGCTTATTTAATAAAACACGACTCTGTTTATGGAGAAGTACAATTTCCAGTTGAAGTATCTCAGGATAAGAAAAGTTTAATTTTGAATGGTTTGAGCGTTGCATTTCTATCAGAAAAAGATCCGAGCTTATTGCCATGGAAAAATTTAGATATAGATGTGGTAGTGGAATCAACTGGTTTTTTCACTACCTATGAAAAATCAAAAGCTCACTTAGATGCTGGAGCAAAAAAAGTAGTAGTGACGGCGCCAATGAAAGATGATCCAGCTGGTGTTGCAGGCGCAACAATTCTTATGGGAGTAAATGAGGAAGAGTTTCCTAGATGCGTTATAACATCTGATGCTTCCTGCACCACCAATGCCGCGTCTCCACTTATTGCTATTTTGGATGAAACTATAGGAATTGAAAAAGCTGTTTTAAACACAGTGCATGCCAATACCGCCAGTCAGCCAATTGTGGATAGCGCTAACACAAAAGATTTTAGAGAAGGAAGAGCTGGGGCCTACAATATTGTCCCAACATCGACAGGCGCTGCCATTGCTGTGACAAAAGCATTTCCAAAGCTTATCGGGTTGTTTGATGGAATTGCTATTCGTGTTCCCGTTATTGCTGGCTCAATCGTGGATGTAACTTTTATCTCTAAAAGAGAAACAAGTGTTGAAGAGGTAAATGAAATATTGAGAAATGCATCCAAAGATAAAAGATGGACAGAGATTTTTTCAGTAACTGAAGAGCAATTGGTGTCGAGCGATATTGTTGGGTCGAAATATGGCTCAATTGCAGACTTAAAACTTACAAGGGTTATTGGTGGTAATTTGGTAAAAGTTTTGGCTTGGTACGACAATGAAATGGGGTACACGAATACACTTTTGGCACACGTGCTAAAAACAGGCCGTTCAGGCTCTGAGAGCCTTCAGGACATTCGTCTCCGAGAGACTCAGTCTCGATGAGCTTGATGAGAAAGAATTAAAATTATGAAGATATATATAGGGAGTGATCATGCAGGGCTTACTCACAAAGTAGAAATAGTAAAAAGTCTTAAAAATATGGGTTTTGAGGTTATTGATTGTGGTGCAATGGAATTTAACGAAGAAGACGATTATCCAGATTTTTGCATAAAGGTGGCCAAAGAGGTTTCTCAAAATCCAGCCAATTCTAGGGGAATAGTTTTAGGGGGATCAGGGCAAGGTGAGGCAATGGTTTGCAACCGTTTTCATAAAGTTCGTGCTGCTGTTTATTACGGTGCAAAGGACACCATTCCTGGGGATCATAGTATTTTAGAACTTTCTAGAGACCATAATGATGCAAATGTTTTATCAATAGGCGCTAGATTTGTAACGGTAGAAGAGGCAGTGGAAGCAGTTTCAGCATGGATCAATACGCCATTTTCAGAAGAAGAGAGACATAAAAGGAGAATTGCAAAAATAGATAGAGCGCATGAATAAAATACCCCAAATTATTCCTTCAATTTTAGAAGATAAGTTTGTTGAGATAGAGAAAAAAGTGGAAACCATTTCTTATGATTCTTCGTGGGTGCAGATTGATATTGTCGATGGAGTATATGCGCCATACAAAACCTGGCCATTTTTAAAGACGGATGACGAAGACTTAAAAGCATTAGTTCAGGAAGATAAGTCACTTCCTGAATGGGAAAATGTTTCTTACGAGTTTGATTTAATGGTTGCTAATCCTAGAGCTGTCGCAGATACATTTGCAATGGCGGGAGCTTCTAAAATAATTGTTCATTATTCTTCATTTAAAGATGGGGAAGAGATGGGAGTTTTTTTAAGGGAATTTAAAAATAGATACACTTTGCATGGCCCACTTTCAGTGGAATTGGGTTTAGCGATTGGGACTGATATAAATATAGAAGAAATTTTAAAATACAAAGACACAGTTGATTTCGTGCAGTTGATGGGGATTGATCACATAGGAAGACAAGGTGAAAAATTTAATGAAAACACAATAGAGCGTGTGGCTGAGCTAAAGAAGCTAGCACCAGAGATGGGTATTCAGGTAGATGGGGGAGTAAAAGAGGAATATATACAAAAATTGGTTGAGGTTGGGGTAGACAGAATAATTGTGGGTTCTGCTATTTGGAAAGCAGAGGACCCTATAGAAGAGTTTGAAAAATTTTTAGAAATTGCCTCAAAATAAGGGTTTATTTTGAGGCCCCTATTTACTACTTGACAAACAACTAATTTAGGTATATACTAGGTCTAGTAAAGTACCTTAATAAACCACTTGCATCGCCATAGCTTTTAGAGCTTCAAATCAGATTAATTTGGAGAATTAAAAGCTATGGCGACACAACGGTCGTCCACTGGCAAACTAGCTATCGCAAGATAGCGCTTCATGGGAGAACCCTATGAGCACCAACGCAACACTGGACCAGGCCGGTCACGTCCTTCGTCTCGTAAGCGACAAGGGCGTCACCAAGGAACAACTGGCGGGCATCGTGAACGACGGCACCCTGCCGGACTTCCTCGAAGCCGTGGCAACGGGCTCTAACAAGAGCCGGGAAGAACTTCGCGCTTTCCTCGGCCTCGGCCCGCTCGTCCTCTCGGTCATCGTGGATTACACGATGAGCCTCGCCGATATGATCAAGGCGGGGAAGTACGACTGGACGAACCACGACATCACCGAGAAGCGATTCCCCGTGAAGGGCGAGGGCAAGAAGGAGACCGCCGTCGAACTCATCCACTTCAACCGTGTGATGAACTCCAACCAGGTGGAGCAGGAACTCGACAAGATGGGACTTCGTCCCGGAACGACCGAGGAACTGCTCGCCTTCGGCGCGACCTTCCCGGAAACGCAACGGAAGTTCCCTATCCTCGCGCTCGGCTCAGTCGCCGAGATCAGCGGTGGTCGCGTCGTGGCGTACCTCGACGGGGGCGGCTCCGAGCGTAGGCTCCGCCTGTACTGGCCTGACAACGACTGGAGCGTGGTCTGTCGGTTCCTCGCTGTTCGCAAGTAGTACTCTGGCACTCGGACCTTGGATCAGACGCTTTGATCCTTTGGCCCTTGAGCGCGGCCCCGACACGAGATGTGTCGGGGCCGTTTCATTTATATAAATTTCTTCTATACAATGATAATGACAAATGAAAAATCTAAGGTTACGGCTTTAGGTAATTTGTCCGCACACCTAGGTAATGAGAATTTCGGAGATTACGATTTCCGAAAGAGGGTTTCTAGGTTTGGATTAAAAACTAGAGAAAGTTGGTGCGATACACTTTGTGATAATAAAGATCACGAATACGATTCAATCTCAAAAGTCCGACTAAGATTTTTCGGACTTAAGAGATGGTGGCATGGATGGCGTGTCGCACATGGCTCAGTCGCCAAGATCAACGGTAACCGCAACGTGGCGTACCTCAACAGGAACGACTCCAAGCGTAAGCTCAACCTGAACTGGCAAGACAACGACTGGAACGAGATCTATCGGTTCCTCGCTGTTCGCTACTATCCATGGTTCTCCTGGGATTTGTTCCCAGGAGTTTTGTTAACAAGTTGTCTCTTCCAACCCCCGAGCATTTTCCCAATCTCGTTAAGCATTTCAGATATATGAGTATATTTTTTTGTATCAAGTGCTTTTATTTCCCAAGCAAGTTGTAAAAGAAGTTTTATTAGATCAACCCTTGAAATTGCTCTATCAACTAGCACAATTTTTTCCACACTTGTTGAGTAACTTGCGAGAAAACAATATTCAATGGCAGCCAAAAACACGTCGTCAATCTTCGAACCGAGTGTAAAACGATTTGCTTTCGGAAAATGTGTTAAAAACCCTTGCCACACGCCGTATACATCCTTAAGCTTGAGTACAACAGGTATCAGTCTCTCGCTAAATCGTGCGGGGGGGGAGACTTTAAAGTAAATAAATGAGAATTGGATTCATTCATACATATAAAGATATCATCTCTGTTGATAATTTACTTCTTGCATGGAAGGAATTTTTGAAAGGAAAAAGAAATAAAAAAGATGTTCAACAATTTCAAATTAAATTAATGGACAATATTTTTGAACTTCACAATGATTTAGTAAATAAAAAATACACACATAGTGATTATTATGCTTTTAATATTTCTGATCCAAAACCTAGAAATATTCATAAAGCATCTGTACGAGATAGGCTACTTCATCATGCAATATATAGAACTCTCTATGCTTCTTTCGATAAAACATTTATCAAACGACTCTTATTCGTGCAGAAAATTTAAAGGTACTCACCGTGCAATAAAAAGATTTCGTCAATTCATA
Organism: uncultured Candidatus Saccharibacteria bacterium; assembly: GCA_964364225.1. Classification (GTDB taxonomy): domain Bacteria; phylum Patescibacteriota; class Minisyncoccia; order Phycocordibacterales; family Zambryskibacteraceae; genus 12-FULL-44-12b. Next base: position 53,372 of record CAYIKP010000001.1, read on the forward strand.
TATAAAGTAAGCGAAAACAATACTAAGACATGTTGGATACTGAAGTGTGATGTACGAAAATTCTTTGCATCAATAGATCAGAATTTACTTTTGGAAATCATTGGTAAATATATTCAAGATAAAGATATAAATTGGCTTCTTTCACAAATCGTTACTAGTTTTTCTTCAACAAAGGAAGGTATTGGTTTACCGCTTGGCAATCTCACATCTCAATTATTAGTGAATGTGTACATGAGTGAATTTGATTATTTCATGAAGCATACATTAAAAACAAAATATTATATCCGTTATGCTGATGATTTTGTAATCTTGTCTCAAGATAAGAAATGGTTGGAAAGTATACTTCCAGAAATACGAATATTTCTTTTAGAAAAACTTAAACTTACTCTACACCCAGATAAGATATTTATTAAAACCCTTGCCTCTGGTGTTGATTTCTTGGGTTGGGTACATTTCTGTGACCACAAAACTTTAAGAACTAGTACAAAGAGAAGAATGTTTAAAAAATTCAAAAGTGCTGTGCCCAAAAAGTATTTGATTCCTATTTTGGCCTTTTAGGGCATGGAAATACGCACAAATTAAGAAAACAGCTAGTGCTATAATTTATATATGACATATGTCATCTTAGACGATAACAAGAAGAGTGAGCTAATGGTCAAAGCGAATGAAATCCGCGAGTCTATTATTGAAATGCTAGTTGTTGCTAAATCGGGGCATACCGCAGGCCCACTGGGAATGGCGGACATTTTCACCCTCCTTTATTTTCATGTTTTAAACCAAAATCCAGGAAGTCCATACGATAAAGATAGAGATAGGTTAGTACTTTCAAATGGACACATTTGTCCTGTGTATTATGCGACTTTGGCTCATGCGGGGTATTTTCCAGTAAAAGAATTAAGTACACTTCGTAAGTTCGGCTCTCGTTTGCAGGGGCATCCTCACCGAGATTTTCTACCTATATTAGAAACATCAAGTGGTCCACTTGGTTCTGGTCTTTCGCAAGCAGTTGGAATGGCGCTTGGTTTAAAAATGGACAAAAATCCAGCAAGAGTTTTTTGTTTGATGTCAGACGGGGAACAAGAGTGTGGTGCTACTTGGGAAGCAGGAATGCTTGCCGGAAAAGAAAAATTAAATAATCTAATCGGAATTATTGATAGAAATTATATTCAAATAGATGGATTTACAGAAGACGTAATGCCTTTGGAGTCACTTTCGGACAAATGGAAAGCATGGAATTGGCACGTGATTGAAGTTGATGGACACAATTTTGAAGATATAAATGATGCAATAGAAGAGGCAAAAACAATTTTTGATAGACCCGTGATGATAATTGCACATACAATTCCAGGGAAGGGAGTGAAGGAATTTGAAAGAGATTATAGGTGGCACGGAAAACCACCAACGGAGGAGGAGGGTAAAATGGCCTTGAAAGAGTTGAGATCATTAGGAGGTAAAATAACCGGATATCACAATGACTAACGAAGATAATAAAAAAATCGTTCAATTTATTTTTAAGATGGGAACTATGCGTAAGTTGCCACGTATTCATCGCCAAGTATTTTTAACAGATGATATGTCTGACAACATTGCTACTCATTCATACAGAGTGACTGTTATTGGCTGGTTTTTAGCAAAAATGGAAAAGGTTGATCCATATAAAGTTGCGATGATGTGTTTAATTCACGATATGCCAGAAATTAGGAGCAATGATCATAATTGGATTCATAAAAAATATGTAAAAATTTTTGAGGAAGAGATAAAACAAGATCAATTGGGAACACTACCGTTTAACGATTTGAAGGAAATTGTTGACGAGTACGATAAGAGAGAAAGTAAAGAAGCGATATTGGCCAAGGAAGCAGATCTTCTTGATCAACTTTTTCTTTTACGTGAGTATGTTTGGCAAGGAAATAAAGAAGCTCAAATATGGTTAGAGGGTAAACCAGGACAGGGAGGAGAAAAAGATAAATATTTAGAACGTTTTAAAACCGAAAGTGGCAAAGCCATTGCAAGGGTTGCTATTAATGAAGATCCGTCCAGTTGGTGGAATGAGCTATGGACCGATAAGAATAGATAATATGATTAATAAATCTTTAAACAAAAAAATACTCGCCCCGTACAAAACAGGAACTCGCGAAGCGACTGAAAGCTCGGTTCCGCTGTTTTGTTTGGGGTTCGTTACGAGATGTGGTTACATTAAATTTAATCCTGTATGTTAAATCCTAAAGTAAAATTAAATCCGCATATTTTTTCTAACGATGTGGAGCAAGTGCCAATTAGGCATGGGTTTGGTGAGGGATTAGTTATAGCAGGAGGGAAAGATAAAAATGTGGTTGTGCTTTGTGCAGATCTTACAGAGTCAGCACAAGCAATCTTTTTTAAAGAAAAATTTCCTGAAAGATTTATTGAAATTGGTGTAGCGGAGCAAAATTTAGCAGGAGTGGCTTCAGGAATTTCTGCAACAGGTAAAATTCCATTTATTACTTCATACGCAATGTTTTCTCCTGGACGAAACTGGGAACAAATTCGTACTACTATTGCTTATAACAACAGGCCAGTAAAAATTGCGGGCTCTCATACTGGAGTTTCAGTTGGTCCTGATGGGGGAACCCATCAAGCATTGGAAGATATGGCAATTATGCGCACAATTCCTCGGATGGTAGTGATTTCACCCTGTGATGCGATTGAGGCAAGAAAAGCTACTGTTGCATCTGCAAAAACCGATACCCCTGTATATATAAGACTTGCTAGAGAAAAAACCCCCGTGATGACTACAGAGGAAACCCCTTTCGAAATAGGCAAAGCACAAATATTTTTTGAGCCTAATCCTTCGGACGGCCGAGATCAAAAACCAGAGGTCGCAATAATTGCAACAGGCGCATTGGTTCACAAGGCGTTACAAGTGGCCAAAAAATTAGAAAATGAGGTTGGTGTTGTAGTTGTGAATCTCACAACAATAAAACCATTAGATGAAAAAACTATTTTAGATGTGGCAAAACGAACAGGGGCGGTAGTTACAGTAGAAGAACATCAAATAATGGGGGGCATGGGGTCTGCTGTTTCTGAGTTTTTATCTGCAAACTACCCAGTGCCAATGGAATTTGTTGGTGTTAAGGATCAATTTGGGCAATCTGGTACCCCAGAAGAACTTATTGAGTATTATGGTTTAGGGGAAGACGGAATTGAAAAAGCAATCAAAAAAGTTTTAAAAAATAAAAATACTTAACAGGGCTAAGGTTAGCGGTTTTGTAGCTGTTAATTAGAAAAACATATTTTTACCCCCCCCATATATACTTAGTACATAACAATAAATTAAAAATATGAAGAAAGTAATTCTTGGGTTAGTGTTTCTTTTTCTTGTTCCTTTTATTAGCACTCATGCAATGACAGCAAGTGAAGAACAACAATTAATCCAAACTCTTCTTCAACAAATTGCATCGCTCCAAGCTCAACTTCAAGTCTTAATTTCTCAAGGGGCAACCACTGTGCCAAGTCAGTCATTTAACGCGCGACAAATTTTAGATGGTGATTTTTCAACCGCGACAAATTTTAGTGTTGGCGATACAGTGGAATCAACAGTTGATATATTAAATGTTAGGTCTTCACCTGGGACTGGTGGCGTTATCGCCAAAATTTCAAGTGGTATTTTAGGAAAATTGATATCTGGTCCCAAAATAGTAGTGAATGGAAGTAAATGGTGGCAGGTTTCTTGGAATAACGGAATAAACGGATGGAGCGCTGAAAGTTTTATTTCAAAAACGAATGGTCCGATTCCAGTAGTTACTTCAATTCCGCCAAATTCAAAGTATATCTCAATTATTTCTCCAATCCCCGGAGAAATAATTAAACAAGGAACTGGTTACAATGTTCGCTGGACTGGGAGAGAAACTGATGTAAATAGTTATGATGTATACCTGTACAACGGCTATTCTTTAGTTCAAACATACTTGGGTTCTGCTAATTTACAAACCGATAAAGATGTAAGTGCATTTTATTGGGCAGTTCCGACGAATTTTACGGTTGGAAGTGGTTATCAGTTTCATTTAGTTAGTGGAAAGAATGTCTCTACTAATGTGACTGGCGGGTGGAGTAATGCATTTACGCTTGCAGACTACAATGGAAATGTTGGTTCAACTGTTACCTTAACTACCGATACTGATAAAATAGTTAAACCCGGCGAAGCGGTACTCTTGCGATTTAGCGCAAACAATGTTTCTTACTGCGCTGGACCAGACACGCTGATAAGTAGAAATATACAAAATACTATTAATGGATTTAATACTGTATATCCAAAGGAAACAACAACATATTCCATTCACTGTTACAAAAAAACACCAACAACCGAGCAAGAAAACGGTCATCCTGATGCAAGTGCGAGGGTTGTTGTTAATGTCTCAGGACAAACTTCAACAACAGATCCGATTGTGTCAGTAATATCTCCAGTAGCGGGCTCGGCTCTAGAAACAGGAAAAACATACTCTGTAGCATGGTCGCTTGGTAACGGTACTGTGAATGGTGGTCCGTATACGGTTAATCTTGTTGGTGGAAGCCTTGGTTCTGTGGGTAGTAGATACATAACATCTATTCCTTCCTCATTACCAAATTCTAGTGGTTCATTCGCTTGGCAAGTGCCAAATGACATTATCGCTAGTTCTGGTTATCAAATATCGTTTAGTGGTCCAAGAGCGACTGGTAATAATAGTGGCTCGTTCTTAATTATTGGCGCAAAGTCTCCAATACCAGCATTAACTCCAACAGTCTCTCTTTCCGTTAATCAATCCTTTGGTTCTGGTTCAGATACAGCAATTGCTGGTACATACAAAGTTCTTGATTGGACTGAAACCAATGCAACGGTTTGTTATCTGTCATCAAACAGTGGAATGAATCAACTGGTTTATAACAGGGGAGATAATGTTACCCAAACAAGCTCGTCTGGCTCACAGTCTGTTGGCCCGCTAAATCAAACAACAGCCTACACAATTACTTGTACCGGTGCTGGTGGCTCTAATTTGGCAAGCGTAACAATAAATGTTGGTACAGTCCCAACCGCAGGCCCAGCTGTCTCTTTTTCAGCAACTCCGACCTCAATAACTGCAGGTCAAGTGACTAGACTAGTGTGGAATGCAAGTGACGCAACTCAGTGTACTGGTACACCGAGTGGTATGTTTGCCGGGACCAATAATAGTGTTGAAACTTACCAAACCCAGACAACAACCTACACCCTCACTTGTTCAAATAGCGCAGGACAATCAGTGACCCAGAATGTCACAGTAGCTGTAACCCCAGCATCGACACCAGCCCCAACCGTTCGTCTCTCAATTAACTCAAGTTACTACTTGGGTGCATCAACACTACCCGCTGGTTCACAAACAATCTTAGATTGGTCCTCAACGAATGCGACAACATGTAATGCTCCATGGTTAGCATCAGGGTATGGTGCGGGTCCTGGCTCTCAAACTGTTGGTCCCATTTACCAAACCACAACCTATACGCTTACCTGTACCGGTGCGGGCGGTTCTAATTCCGCTAGTGTGACAATAAATGTTCTAGCGCCTACCACAGCTGTGCCATCAGCACCAACGGGATTAACTGCAACAGCAGGAGCGTGTGGGACGGGTGTGATAAATCTTTCATGGTCTGCAGTTCCAAATATCATCTATTATGATATTCACGGAGGAAATAATGCGTTTTATGGGGGCATGCCTTTGCAGATTTCATTGCCAGGATCCACACTCTCGTATGTTGATAGGGGAGTTACGTCTGCGTCATCTGGATTTACACCAGGTGCTTCATATTCCTATTACATAACAACACGAAATTCAGTAGGAGAATCTTCTCCATCAAATACAGCATCCGCAATTGCGCCCTCTGCTTGCCCAACAAACACAAACTCAACCACGGGCCCCAATGGAGTGGAGTTGATGTATAACGGACAACCTAATCTTGCATCAGTTCAAATTGGGTTTGATGCGCTACTAAAGGCATTTCAGGAATATGTAAGCGGGGTAAATAGACAAGATTAAATCATAGAGAGCTTATAGGCGGGTTTTTTAGAGAGTTCGTACTCTATTTCTCCTTGTGTTAAAAGACCTTTTTGAGCGCCCACATAACGACAAACGCTCATGCCATTTACTGCGCCCCAAGACAGGGCAATTGGCAGGGTTTTACCCAATAACAAAGCAGAAGTACAAGCCGATGCGAAGGCATCTCCTGCACCGGTTCGTTCATGTGCTGGCTCCTCAGGATTGAATGCTGGAGCAAAATAAATTCCTGTTTTATCTCTACCATATGCGCCCTTTGGACCCATTGTAATAACAACCGATTTTGGACCAAGATTATTAATTCCGAGTAAAAGTTCTTTTATGTTGGTACCGGTCGGTTTACCTAAAATTTTTTCTGCTTCCTCGTTATTACAAAAGAAAACTTCTGTACGTAAGTAAATGTCTTTCAATTCCTCAATACCCAATGACATTTGAAATGTCCCTGGTTGAAAGGCAAGTTTTATATTTGGGCGTTTTTTTAAGAATGAAGCAATTTGTTTGTGGTATTCACGAGTGGATGGCCCAAGGGAAGAAAGGTAAAGCCATTTTGGCGATCCAACATCAGGAAAATTGTATTCATACTCATGATGTTTTACTAAAATAGTGCGATCTTTTTCATACCAAAGCACGTAGTGATAATTAGTTGCATAACCTTTGTGTGCAGAGATATATTTATGGCCCACTCCCTCTTTTTCAAGGATTTTCAAACAATCTTTCCCATTTTGGTCGCTTCCAATATTAGTAACCAAAGCAGATTTTATTCCCAAACGTGATGCGGAAACTGCTGCATTTGGCGCATTGCCAACCGCGCTTACTACATCCACAGATTCATATGGAATTTTGTCTCCAAATTTCATTGAGATAGTGCAGTGTTCTTCGTTTACATCACAATTAACACTTGCATCGACGAGTTTTATGAAAGCATCGGTGGTGATATCTCCGATTGCCACGAAATCATAAGTTTTTTTGAGGAACGACATGCTCCAATTATAACAAAAATAATATGAGTTTTTAGTAAGGTATTGATTTTATTGCTTAATTATTTCATAATCTGAAACAGAATAAATAGTTTATCCAAACCTTATTTGAGGGCACCATGAAAGCCAAAATAAAACGGAAGGCAGGTAAGGCCACTAAGGCTTCAAAGCCTTCCAGTGGGTGCAGAAAGGAAAGAGAAAGGCTCCCTTATTGGGTAGCAGGTAGCAAGGAGCCGTGGCCCAAATCGAAAGAACGTCGGCCAGTTCCTGGTTGGAGTGGGGGCAGTTGGTAGGCCCATGGAATGGCTCCGCAAGATTTATCTTGCGGAGCATTTCTTTTGTGCATGATAAAATATAGAATAATGAATCCCGTAGTAGAAAATGGTATTCGAGCCAGCTAGGGGTTAATAAAATAAGATGGTAGACCGAAATTTAATAAAACTAATTATAAATAGTGGTAGCTTGCTCGAATAGAGCAATACCATTTTTCACTATCGGGATGAAAACTTTAAAAGAGTATATAGCTGACGCAGAAAAAAAGGGTGTAGCGATTGGGCACTTTAATGTTTCTGATTCAGAGGGTTTTAAAGCGGTGGTTGAGTCTGCAACAGAACTCGGAGTTCCTGTAATAGTTGGAGTTTCTGAGAAGGAAAGAAGTTTTTTTGGTGTGGCTGAAATAAGGGCATTGGCAATGGTTGAAAAAGAAAAGGGGTTTCCTGTATTTCTTAATGCCGACCATACATATTCTGTGGAAGCTTCGAAGGAAGCAGTAGATAATAACTTTGATTCAGTAATTATTGATGGTGCAGAGAAGCCATTTTTTGAAAATGTTTTAATGACAAAAGAAGTTGTTAAGTATGCAAAGTCTCACCATTTAGATAAGGGGGGAGAAGAAATTTTAGTGGAAGGAGAACTTGGGTTTATAGGCTCTGGTTCTTTAATTAGAGATGTTATTCCAGACAAGGTGTCTCTTGAGACGCAAACTACCCCAGAAGACGCAAAAAGATTTGTAGAGGAAACATTTATTGATCTTTTTGCACCATCTGTTGGAAATGTTCATGGACTTATTAGTTCTGGGGAACCGAAGTTAAATATTGAGAGGATAAAGGCAATAGCTAAAGTGGTAAAAGTGCCATTAGTTTTGCATGGCGCTTCAGGAAACAATGACGAAGAAATTGCTGAAGCAATTAAGGCTGGAATAAGAATTGTGCATATTAATACCGAATTAAGAATTGCATATAAAAAAGGCATCAAAAAGGGAATAAGTTCTGATGAACTAGCTCCATACAAGTTTATGGCAGAGGGAGTGGAAGAAATGAAAAAAGTTATCACGGCAAAATTAAAACTCTTCAATAACATAAGATGAAAGAAGAGTTAAAAAAGATAATCTCTGGGGAGGTTGAAGATAATGAATCAACTCTTATTAAATACTCAAAAGATGCGTCCATTTTTAAAGTAAAACCAAAGCTAGTTATTTTTCCTAGAGATTCTGCTGATATTGAAAAAGTAGTTAAGTTTGCTTCTGAAAACAAAAAAAATGACCCAAATCTATCAATAACGGCTCGCGCCGGAGGTTCATGCATGGCTGGAGGTCCCCTTAATGAATCAATTATTTTGGATACCACAAAGTATTTAGTGGGCATAAAATCTTGGGCAAATGATTCGGCCGTAGTAATGCTCGGAACTATGTATAAGGATTTTGAAATCGAGTCTTTGGCAAGAGACTTGTTGCTCCCATGTTTTACTGCCTCTAAGAATTTGAATGCTATTGGCGGGATGATTGGCAATAATTCTGCGGGGGAAAAAACACTTAAATATGGCCAAATGGATAGATACGTTAAAAAACTAAAAATGGTTTTTTCTGATGGTGTTGAGAGAGAAATAAGACCACTTTCTGTGGATGAGCTTGAGCAAAAGAAAAAACAAGATGATTTTGAGGGAAAAATTTATAGAGAAGTAGACGAATTAGTGGAGAGCAACAAAGAATTAATTGAAAAAGCTCGGCCAAAAGTTTCTAAAAATTCTGCCGGATATTACTTATGGAATGTAAAACAAAATGGAATATTTGATTTAATTAAATTGATAGTTGGCTCTC
>CAYIKP010000002.1:0-54488 GCA_964364225.1 uncultured Candidatus Saccharibacteria bacterium
GGTAGAATAACAGTTTTCCAAACTGTGGGTGGGAGTTCGATTCTCCCATCCCGCACAGCGAGGAGTGAGTCGTCTCGCAAAGGGGAGCTTTAGCTCTCAACTAGGAATGCAAATAATATAAAAATTTATTTTTATATTATTTGCATGACGAAGTTGTATAGCGAAGCGGCCTTATGAGACGCGAACGACAAAGATGTATCGGTAATCCGATACAATAATAGCAACATGAAATTTAAGATTTTAATTTTAAGCCTTATATTAATTCCAAGTCTTGCTTATGCAGACTCTAGCTTTTTCTCCTGGATAACTAACCTAAAAGTAGTTCCAGAATTAAGAAACAAACAAAAAATAATAAAAGAAATAAAAAAAGAAGCGGTCATTGAAATTGCGTCAACTAGCACACCAATTGCCACATCAACCGCTTATTTTTCTACAACCACAACAGCCACCACGACCTTCTCTCAAATAAAAGATAAGTTGGTTAATGCATCCAAAAATCTGGTTCAAGATGTAAATTCTGAAGAATTATTAATTCAGATCACTAAATTAAAAGCTGAAAATGATGCTTTAAAAAGAACTGTATCTGGATTGCAACAAAAAATTATTACTCTTACAAACGAAAATAGTTCTTACATACAGAATATAGAGAAAATTAAACTTCAATCCACCCCTAAAGTATTGGCTAGAATAAAGGAGATAGAATGGCTTATTAAGGGCCTTTTGGATAACAACTATAGAAATAAAATTGATGCAGAAGGTAATAAACAAGGCGAAATGGTTGTAAATATGGCATTTTTTAGAAGTACTGGCGCAGATCAATTTAGAAGTTTGATAAAGGAATATGATGATCTAACAGGGACTTCGCTCGCTTTAAAATTTAAAGAAGTTGTTAATACCAGTTCTTCACTGGAGCTGAAAAAGTTTGAAGAATTTTATTATTATTTTCTTTCTATAAGAAAATATCCGAAATAAAAACATAAAACTCCCCGAAAGGGGAGTTTTATGTTGAAGCGGGTCTTTCCGCTAAATCGAAGCGAGATTACTTAACTGCGTCCTTTAATGCTTTTGCTGCTCTGAATTTTGGTACACGCATTGCTGGAACAGAAATGGCAGCCCCTGTGCGTGGATTTCTTGCTTGTCTTGCAGCTCTAGTCTTCGTTGAGAAGATACCAAGGCCTGCAATTGAAACTTCGCCATTCTTTTTCAAAGTATTTACGATGCAGTCGATCATAGTTTCAACTGCTTGTTCGGAAGAAACTTTTGTTCCTCCAATCTTTGCGTGAACTTGTTCAACGATTGATGCTTTATTCATCATTTTGTAATTTAACTTTTCTTATAAACGACCCGCTTTCCTAGTTTGTTTTACACAAACTAAAGATGCTCCAATTATAGACCTATCAAAAAAGACCGCAAGCAAGCCACATTTTGTAGTTAATGCTTGCCAAAATATGTATAATGTTTTCTATTATCTAGCGAATTCTGTAATTCTAGTCTCTCTAATGACAGTTACTTTTATTTCACCGGGGTATTTTAGGTCGTGCTCTATTTTCAAGGCTATATTTCTCGCCAAATCTTTCGCTTCCATATCTCCAATTGCTTCAGGGGATACAAAAACTCTTATTTCACGGCCAGCCTGTAGTGCATAGGCCTTTTCTACGCCGGTAAATTCTTGGGCTATTGCCTCTAATTCCCTTAATCTCTTTACATAGTTTTCAGCGGTGTCTCTTCTGGCCCCTGGTCGTCCGCCTGAAATCTGGTCCGCCACCTGCACAATTATTGATTCAATAGTTTCATATGGATATTCACCATGATGTGCCTGCATGGCCTTTACTATGTCTTCACTCACTCCAAATTTTTGCAGAATTCTTCTTCCTATTTCCACATGTGTGCCTTGAACCTCATGATCCAATGCTTTGCCTATATCGTGAAGCAGGGCGCCTGTTTTTGCTACGTTTTCATCTGCGCCAAGCTCTTCCGCAAGCATTCTCGCGATGTGGGCCATCTCTATAGAGTGTTGTAAAACATTTTGTCCGTAACTAGTGCGGAAGTGTAGGCGCCCAAGAACGGCTATTACTCTTTGATCAAGATTAAATACCCCACACTCATATGCAGCCTCCTCACCCTTTTGTTTAATTATTTGTTGAACTTCTAATTTGGCTTTTTCGACAACCTCTTCAATGCGCGCTGGTTGGATTCTGCCGTCTTTGATCAATTCTTCTAAAGCGACACGAGCTATTTGTCTGCGTACTGAGTCAAAAGAAGATAGGGTAATGGTTCCAGGGGTATCGTCAACGATTACCTCCACACCCGTTGCCCTTTCAAATGTTTTTATATTTCTTCCTTCTTTTCCAATAATTTTTCCTTTTATTTCTTCAGATGGAATAGGAACTGATGTTGTCATTAATTCTGCCGGCACATCTGTTGCTAAACGCTGAATAGATGTAGCCAAAATCTCTTTTGCCCTACTCTCAAGCCTTTCACTGCCCTCCATTTCGAGCTTCCGTAGCCTTACTTCTATATCGCTTTCTGCATTTTTTTCTGCAATTTTTAAAACCTCTAATTTTGCCTCCTCTTTGCTTAAGCCAGATATTTTTTGTAGCTTGTCATGTCTTTCAGACAATAAAATATCCGTTTTTTCTTTAAGAATATCAATTTCTTTTATTTTTTCTTTAATATTTTCACTTTCAGAATCTAAGTCTGTTTGCCTGTTATCCAAAAATTCTTCACGCTTTAAAAGACGCTCTTCTAATTTGAGCGTTTTTTCTTCTTTTTCTTTTATTTCTTTTCTCGCAGTCTCTAAAATCTCTTCAGCTGTTTTTTCTGCCTCCGTTCTTACGCGAGATGCCTCTTCTTGGGCCTCAAGCATTTTTTGCTTGATATCAAGCTCCACTGAACCACGACGGCCAAGAGAGATAATCCATCTCAAAAAATAACCAAAAGCAATACCAGCTGCAGCAGAAAGTGCTACAGCGAGAAGTACTAATCGTAATGACATAATTTAATTTTTAGGGGATTTTTTGGCCTGACTTCCGTTACTTTCGTTCTGATTTTCAGCTTTTTAAGGGAACTTTTACACTCTACTCTTATTTATAAAGAGAGTCAAATTTAACCAACTTACTTGTTTTTACCAGTAAAAACTTTGTCTATTATTCCGTATTTAACACCTTCTTCAGCATCCATAAAGAAATCACGATCAACATCCTTTTCTATTTTTGATAGAGGTTGGCCAGTATTTTTTGAAAGGATTTTATTCATTGTTTCTCGATTTTTTACAATGCGCTTTGCACTTATTTCAATGTCTGATGCTTGTCCTTCTACTCCACCAAGTGGTTGATGAATCATTATTTCTGCGTTTGTTAAAGCAAATCTTTTTCCTTTTGCTCCGGCAGACAAAATTATTGCTCCCATTGATGCAGCGATACCAACTGCCACAGTAGATACGTTTGGCTTTATGTGGTTCATGGTGTCTAAAATTGCAAGACCTGCCGTCACGGAACCTCCTGGGGAATTTATATAAAGGGAAATATCTTTTTTAGGATCTTCTGATTCCAAAAACAATAGTTGGGCAATTATAAGATTGGCAACATGGTCGTCTATTGGGCCACCAAGAAAAATAATCCTTTCTTTTAAAAGTCGTGAATAAATATCGTAGGCGCGCTCGCCTTGGGGCACTTTTTCTATGACAGTTGGTATAAGCATGTCGGTAGTTTACTCAATCAAACAAATTTTGCAAAATTACCAAGACTTCGCGTATAGTTATTAAGCATATGAAATTTCACCGATTTTTCGTAAAAGATTCCCTTGCGGGAGCAAAACACATCCTTATAAAAGATGCGGATTTAATTCATCAAGTAAGAAATGTTTTGCGTATGACGGTAGGCGGTCAAATTGTTCTTTTGGATGGCACGGGGCGTGAATATACGGCCTTTATCACTGATATAAATTTCAGAGGCATTACTTGTGACATTTTGAAATCTGTAAAAAGTTCCACTCTTCCTCGTCGCGAAATTACTCTCGCATTTTCTTTGATAAAAAAAGACAAAATGGAGTGGGTATTGCAAAAGGGGACCGAGCTCGGTGTTACACGCTTTCTTCCATTTATTTCTGATAGATCAGAGAAGAAAGGCTTTAATAGAGAAAGATCGTTAGCAATTGTAAAAGAGGCGGTAGAGCAGTCTCAAAGAGCGTCAGTCCCTGTTGTGCGTGAGCCAGTTTCATTTGAAGAAATATTTTTTGAATGTAGAGGAATGGATATTTTTCTTTTTAATCCAAAAGGTCAGGAGGTTTCAACTGAAACAAGGGAAGGGGAGACCAGTGCGTGTTTAGTGGTGGGGCCAGAGGGCGGTTTCACAGACCAAGAAATTTTCATTGCAAAAAAACAGGGCGCACACATTTCATCGTTGGGCTCTGGAGTTTTGCGCGCAGAAACTGCAGCGGTTGTCGCCTCAACGATTTTTTTGGTATGACTTGCTAAATTTTATTTAGCGCGTTTAATACTCCGAAGATGTACATTCCCACTTTCCTTGAGGTTTAAATGCGAATGGTTTCCACAGCGAAGTATCGGGCCGGAGAGGATATTGGCACTTGGGTCCGCGCAGTCATCGTAAATGAGCTTGCGATTGAGGAGGGGGTATTAAAACCCGACGCTCGATTTGGACACGAAATCAACTCCGACAGTCTGGATTTGATTGAGCTTGAGCTTGAGAGGGTCTTCGACATCTGCATCTCTGATGATGATATCGATGGAATTAGAACGGTCCAAGACATGGTTTGGTATGTGGAAGGCAGACTTCCACACTAGGGGCCGGGTTTAGTTATTTAGAAACCGCGCGACATTTCTGTCGCGCGGTTTGTTTTTATTTTTGTTTTTCTAAGAATTCAAATAGGCCAAGTTAGACGCCGTTATGGCACTTGACAAACCATGTGATAGGGTGTATACTAAAAAGAGTTAAGTCCTTTAAGAAAACCACCACTTCGCCATAGCTTTTAGCACTCCATTTCTTGGAGAATTAAAAGCTATGGCGAAACACACTCGGTGTTAGTCCTCTAGCAGGCTCCTATTTGGAGAAATAGACCATGTCCACAAAAGACATGCTCGGTCCGCTTCCGCGGGCACTCGTCGGTGTGCCGAACAATCGGCAAGGTATCATCCTCGACATCGCCAACCGTCTCAACACGGATAGCGAATCGGGTGAAGTATTCCACGGAGACCTCGCGAAGTTCGTGCGGTCGTGGAAGAAGACAGCGACCACGAAGCCCCGCATCCTCTCCCTCATCTCGGCTGGGCAGTCAATCGAGATTGGTGAGATGGACGGCAGGGAGACGCTCGCCAAGGCGAAGGACGTCTTCACTGGCTACGTTGACCCAGATTTCAAAAACTACTGGGGACTCGACGTCGCTGGCAAGGCGACTGCGAAGACGCAAGTCGAGGTTCACGAGATGGTTGGCGATGCAGATTTCAATGGCATCTTCAACAGTCTCGAGCGTCCTCTCGACGAGCTTTGCTTGACGCAGGCACAGATCAAGCGCTTCGCTCGCGACAACCGCAACTGGTTGCGCACGGACGGCTTTGCCACAGTCTTCCTGTTCAAGGAAAACGGCGAATTCTTCGTCGCGCGCGTGGACGTCAGCGGCGGCCGGCTTAGGGTGTTCGTGCGCCGGTTCGAGGACGACGATGTCTGGAGTGCCGAGAGTCGTCTTCGTGTGGTGGTTCCGCAACAGACGCTTGGGGTCTAGTACTCTTGACCCTTGGGTGCCCTGGCACTTGGGCCCTCGGAGAAATTCCGGGGGCCCAATTCATTTGTATAATAAATATGTGTTCATAAGAATGCTTCGGCTAAGGCTTGAGCGACGTGAATACATGAAGATATTTTTGAGAGTTTCGTCGGGTATGCCTTGCGAAAGAGTGGAAATATTTTTCATAACAAAAAATAATTTAGTTGGTGTTGTATGTTGGTGGACTTATATGTCCCAAGTGAGATTCAATCCTGAGACTATTCGAAGGATGGTGGTATGGATGGCATACAACACAAAATCTTCGTCGCGAACGTGAACGTCAACGACGGCCAGCTCAAGGTGAACGTGAACCGGTTCGAGAACGACAATGTCTGGAATGCCGAGAATCGTCATCGTGTGGTGGTTCCGAAACTAAGGCTATTTCTCCCGCTATTTTGGCGGGAGTTTTGCTAGAAGACCTTTTTTCCATCCACCAAGCTGTCTGCCAATTTCTCCAAGCTGTATTAAAAAGGAGGAGTATTTTTCTGTTGGTATGAGTTTATTTTCCCACGCAAGTTGGCTAAAAAATTTTAATATATCGAGTTTAGTTATTGCTTTGTTGAGTAAAGGAATTTTATGCTCTAGTGATAAATAGCTTAGGCAAAACGTGAGTTCTAGTGTTTCAATAAATGTTTGTTCGATTTTATTTCCAATTCCGAAACGTTCAACTTTCGGAAAATCACGATGTAAAGCTAGCCAGACCTGATATGTTTCTTTTATTTTGAGAATTACCTGTGGTAATTCTCGGGGGGGGGGTAGTATTTTGATACATATGTATCAAAATATCATATCAGTAGAAAACCTGCTTGTTTCGTGGAGGGAGTTCTTGCGTGGGAAAAGAAAGCGTGCAGATGTGGCGGAATTTTCTTTGAGATTTTCAGAAAATATACTCCTTTTGTATAAGGATTTAATGGATAAAACATATAAGCACTCCTTTTATTCAGCCTTCAACGTTTCCGACCCAAAACCTAGAAATATACACAAGGCCAGTGTTCGAGATAGGCTTCTTCATCACGCAATATATAAAGTTTTGTATCCATATTTTGATAATAGATTCATTTACGATTCCTATTCGTGTAGGAATTTCAAAGGAACACACAAGGCAATGGAGAGATTTAAACAATTTGGATATACAGTCTCAAAAAATAATACAAAAACTTGTTGGATTTTGAAGTGTGATGTTAAAAAATTCTTTGCTTCAGTCGACCAAAAAATACTCATTGAAATTTTAAAGAGACATATTAAAGATGAAGATACAATTTGGCTTCTTGAGAAAGTAATAAACAGTTTTAACTCAGGAATAGCTGGAAAGGGTCTACCTCTTGGAAATTTGACCTCACAGCTTTTGGTAAATATCTATATGAATGAATTTGACCAATATGTTAAACATAAACTCAAAGTTAAATACTACATAAGATACGCAGATGATTTTTTAATACTTCACCTAGATAAACAATATCTAACCGCTAATTTACGATATATAGCAAATTATCTAAATCAAGAATTAAAACTTCAATTACATCCAAACAAGGTGTTTATAAAAACCCTATCTTCAGGAATTGATTTCTTAGGTTAGGTTCACTTTCCGAATCATCGAGTTTTAAGGACATCAACCAAACGGAAAATGATACGAGAGCTAATGGAGACAGATAACAACTCTGAAACAATGCAGTCCTATTTAGGAATGCTTAGGCATGGAAATACTCACAAGATAGAGCGCGATTTATTCGATATGTCGAACAAATAAGTTATTTTTGTTTTTCTAAAAACTCAAAGACAGAACGATTAGTGAAGATAGAGCGGACATATTCTTCTGCGCGCATTGGGTCTGCGTTAGTGTGAACTTTCATTATTTTTTCCACTTCAGATTTTATTTCTTCTGCGTTTGGTTCAAATTTTTCTTCGCGGGCGATTTTTGCCACAATCATTTCCAGTTTTACTCTTTTTTCTGCATCGGGGCGTACATCTTTCAATATTTCTTCTTCTGTTTTTTTAATATTTCTTAAATATTCGTCCCATTTTATTCCTGCATTCCCCAGATCAAACTTAAGCCTTTCAAGAAGAGCGCGAGATTCCTCCACTACTAGCCCTTCTGGTATTTCACCATTTGTATCCGATATTAATTTTTCTGCAATTTCAGAACGTCTTTTATCTTTCACGCGCAAAGTTTTTTCCATCTTTATATTTTCACGAACATTTTCTTTAAGTTTTTCCAAACTATCAAAATTGCCAACTTTTTTTGCAAACTCGTCATTTATTTCTGGATGTCCTTCGTTGCTGTGCCCCCCAGGACCTCCAGCTTTGCCTTCGGCATTCATTATCTGGTGTTGTAGGTTATGCAGTACAGTTTCTATTTCATCATCTTTTACGGTGTCGTCTGCTTTTTCTTCCTTTATCCCTCCTGCAATTTTTTTGTAATCAGGAAGGGTAATTTCGGGCATTGTTTCAACCTCTATTTCAAATTCCAAATCATTTTTAGGGGCGATTTTAGTAATACGAATTTTAGGTCTAGAAATAGGCATAAATTTTTCTTCCGCAACAATTTCTGGATACGCATCTGCGATGGCTCTTTCGGCGCCCTCCTCAAGAATTGTGAGCTCTCCAACTTTTTCTACAAACATATCTCTTGGAACCTTTCCCTTTCTGAATCCCGGCAATTCTGCTTTCGTAAGCATTTCATCAAGGGCTATTTTTGATTTTTCTTCAAGGATTTTCCAATCAATAACCGCGCTTATGGTAATGCGCATTCCGTCTTTTTTTGATGTGGCTTTTTTATATGTATTACTCATTGTCTTTAGGAGGATACTTTAGAGATATAATTTTTGCAACAAAAAATCCACGGCTAAGTGGATTTTTTGTTGAGCACTACTCCAAACAATTATTGAATTTGAAGTTCTGCGTCCAGAGAATTTAAGTCCGCATCTACT
This sequence comes from uncultured Candidatus Saccharibacteria bacterium, assembly GCA_964364225.1. Taxonomy (GTDB): domain Bacteria; phylum Patescibacteriota; class Minisyncoccia; order Phycocordibacterales; family Zambryskibacteraceae; genus 12-FULL-44-12b. Next base: position 8,703 of record CAYIKP010000002.1, read on the forward strand.
GAAGTATCAGTAGAATTTAAGTCTGATTCAATAGCATTCACTTCTTGTACAGCGGCAGCATTGGTTTCTGCTGGAGTTTGATTGGCTGTTCTCTTGCCCCAGAAGTAAACACCCCCCAGAACAATTATTGCGACTATTAGAATAATTCCAATAAGTGATCCTACTGAGCCTCCTTCTGTTGGTTCGTTTTGCATCATAGCGTTGTTGTAATTAGGTGTATACATTTTTAATGTCTATTAATTATGGAGTTGTGGTTGTGGCTGTTGTTCCGGTTTCTGTTTTGTCTGTTGCTGGCGTAATTATTGGCCCAAGACCTTTAACATTACCGATTGCCTTTGAAAGGTCATCTCTAGCGGCCTTCAAATTCAACCCTATTTCTTTTAGGGCTATCTTTAATTGAACTAGGCCCTCTGATAGTTTTTCTGCTGTCATGCTGTCTGTTTGGACTGCTGGTAGTTTTGCGATACCGTCTTTTGCTAACTGAATTTTTGCCTTGGCATCAGCAATAAATCCTTCCGCTGTTGTTGTGTTTTTTTCGGCTGCTTTTAATACAGCGACTCTTTCTTCTATTCTTTTAGAAACTCCCTCAAGCTTTGAAATGCTTTCATTCAAGCGCTCCACGGCCTTTCCAGCAATTTTTCCTAAGCGACTCTCAAGATCTTTTCTTTTTTCATCCCTTTTTTCCCCCTTTATCTTTTGAAATTCGATCTTTCTTTCTGCCTTTAGGGCCTCTATTTCGTTTTTCTTATTTTCTTTCAATGCCTCAATTTCATTTTTTTTACCCTCCCTTAGGGCATCCAATTCATTTTTCTTGGTTTCTCGTAAAACCTCAGCTTTATTTTTGGCGGACTCTCTTTCATTTTCAATGTTTTGTTTTACCGCTTCGGCACGCTCCTTAATGAGTTGCTTTGTGTTTTCGATTGCTGTTTTTTGGGTGTTAGTAGTTGTATTTTCTTCTGCAAACACAGTAGCAGAGAACATTAGCGATAGCGCCAACCCTAATACCAATCCAGAAATATTTTTTAGTGTCCTATTCATTATTTAGTTATTAATTTTTAAACCAAGCCAATCAAGGGTTTGGTAGCACTATTATATATCTCTTTCTACTTATTTTTTCAACCACAAAAAAACGCCCATTTTTGGGCGTTTTTTTGTTTTTTCTTATATGTGAAAAATTTTATTGAGCTACTGGTGCTGTTACTGGGGCCTCTGCAGGTGTTGCAGGGGCTGTCTCTGTAACTGCTGTGGCCGCAGCAGTGTTATCTACTGGAGCGGATGTTCCTTTTGTCCAGTTCCAGATTGCCCAGATAACGATAATAACAACCACTGCTATAACGATATTTGTTGTTGTAGAACCTTTTTTGTTGCTAAGCATGCTTTTTAACTTTTTATTTCTTATAAATTAGAACTAACTCTAGTATATATTTTTTTTGTTTCTCAAGCTAAGATTTTGTACACAAACCAGCCCTTATTTGGGGTATTTTTCAAAATATAGCCTTAATCCACCCTCAAAAACGTCTTCAGCCTCTTTTTTGCTCTTATGTCCAGAAACTACCACTACTTTTTCTTGCAAATCTTTATATGTTTCAAAAAAATGTTGTATTTCTTTTAAGGTATGTTCGTTAACGTCTTCTATGTCTTTGACGTTATTAAACCGCGGGTCTTCTTTGGGTACTGCGATTATTTTGTCATCCCTATCTCCGTGGTCAACAATATGCATTAGGCCCACAGGACGTACCTTAACGAGTATTCCAGGTGCAAATGGATAGGTGGAAAGGATTACAACATCTACAGCGTCTCCGTCGTGCCATAGTGTCTGTGGAACAAAGCCATAATCAAACGGGTAATCTTGACCGGTGTGCATCACTCTATCCAAAGCAATTAATCCGGTTTTTTTATCTATTTCGTATTTATTCTTAGAGCCCTTTGGAATTTCGACAATTACGTTTATTGCCTCTTTTGTTCCAGGTTCTATTTCGTGCCACAGATTCATTTAAGTTTGGTAGTGAATAAGGAATAATGGATTATGATTCGGGTTTAATTTCAGGCACTTCCTCTATAACAGGAACTTCTGATTTTTCTTCAGTTTTTATTTCTTCTACTGGAGATTCTGTAATCACTTCTGCCTTTACAGAATTAGCCTCAGCATGGGCCAATTCTTTACCTTGCATTGATTTGATATCGATTTTCCAACCAGTAAGTTTTGCCGCGAGTCTAACATTTTGACCGCCACGACCAATGGCTAAAGATTGTTGATCTTCAGAAACCTCGACTGTTGCACTTTGGTTTGCCTCATCTACAACAACCTCCATTACTTTTGCGGGGGAGAGAGAGTCTTCAATAAATGTTTTTGGGTCTTGAGACCATTCGATAATATCTATTTTTTCTCCGCCCAATTCAGACATAACAGTGGACACGCGCACTCCACGCTGACCAACAAGAGAACCAACGGGATCTACATGAGAATCGTCGGAAAATGCCGCGATCTTTGTACGAGAACCAGCCTCACGAGCAATTGCCTTTATCGCTACGGTTCCATTTTGTACCTCAGGAGATTCAAGTTTAAATAGTTCCTCAACAAATTTTGGATGGGCACGAGAAAGCCTCAAGAATACTCCACGAGGTGTTTCTTCCACTTTATATAAGTATGCACGCACCCTTTCGCCTTGGCTAAAATGTTCACCGGGTATTCTTTCATCATAGGAAAGAAGTCCAGTTGCTCGTCCTAGGTCAATAAAGATGTTTCCACGCTCAATCCTTTGCACTGTTCCGGTGATAATTTGACCTTCACGTTTGCCAAATTCACCAACAACAGAAACCTTTTCTGCTTCACGAATCTTTTGCATTATTACTTGCTTTGCAGTTTGGGATGCAATGCGCCCGAAGTCTGCTTTCGCCTCTAGTGGGAAAATTATTTCGTCATCAATTTGTGCATCTTTTTTTATAAGACGCGCATCGTCTAGCATTATGTCGTGTTCGGTATTGAAGAGAACACGCATTGATTCAGGACTATCAGTCCTTTCTATTGAAAGATCTTCCTCTGTCATAACAACACGAGTGTCATCAACCACTGTTTTTACTTGGAAAAAGTCTACTTTTCCAGAAGAAAGATCAAATTTTGCACGGATAATTTGCCCGCGCTTTCCAAATTCTTTTCTGTAAGCGGTGGCTAACGCAGCTTCTATTGCTTCAATGACCCTTTCTTTTGGAATACCTCTTGTTTCCTCAAGTTCTGCAAGTACTGAATTGATGACTTTTAGATCAAACATGTTGTTTATTTATTATCTTTTAACAATAACGGCCCGCCTTTTTGAGGCGAACCGTTATCTTGTAATAGAGCAAGTCTACACCATAAAGCATTTTTTGGCAAGTTTGGCTATACAGAGCCAAACATTAATCTAATGTTTGCTAGAATGATGTTTAGATGCAATTAGACGAAAAAAAATTTAGTGAATTTGCCTTTGATTCTGGGCTAGTTTCCAAGATGGAACTTTTAAAAGCCCAAAAAGAGGCACAAAAAACGGGAACTGGCCTCGGGGAGGTTTTAATTAAGGACGGACTCATAACAGAGGATGACCTTAGACGTATAAACGCAAACCTTTCTGGAGTACCATTTGTTGATTTAAAAAATAAAAACATAAGTTTAGAAATTTTACAGATAATCCCGGAACCAATATCAAGAAAACATAACATTATTGCTTTCGATAGAGATGAATTTTCTGTAGAAGTGGCACTTCTTCATATGGAAGATTTTTCTTCAATAGATTTTTTAGCCAAAGAATATAGACTCAAGTTTTTGCCAAGATTTACAGATAGGGAATCAATGAGAGAAGGACTTATTTCATATCAAAAGGGCCTTAAAAAAGATTTCGGAATAAAAATAGAAAAAGAGGCAGAAAAACTAGCAAAACATTTTAAATCTTTTGGAGACGATACTTCTGGCTCAGCAGACTTAAAGAAAATTGCTGAAGATAAGACAATTTCTCATCTAGTTGATTTATTTTTAAAACACGCGATATCTCAAGGCGCCGTTGATATTAATTTAGAGCCCCAAGAAGAAGAAACCCTTGTTAGGTATAGGATTGACGGTATTTTAAGAGAGGCTTTTTCGCTTCCTATAATAATTCATCCACTTATTGTTTTACGACTTAAGTTTCTAGCCGGACTAGATTTAGTAAGCAAATTACCCCAAGACGGCAGATTCAAAATGGAAACAGGGGACAGATCTTCAATAAAATCGTCTTTTAGGATTAACACTCTACCAACCTCTTTTGGAGAAAAAATGGTTTTAAGAATTATTCAAGCGGGGGCACTTGGTTTCAATTTAGAAACACTAGGATTTTATGGTGATGGCCTTGAGGATTTGCACAGAGGCCTAAGGTCTCATTCGGGGCTCATAGTTTCTTGTGGTTCTTCACAAACAGGAAAAACAACCACTTTATATACAATTCTTGATGTCTTAAATAAACCAAGCGTTTCTATTTCAACCATTGAGTCTCCAGTTGAATATCCAATGAGAAGAATTAATCAAACTGAAGTAAAAGAAGATCTAGGATTAACTTTTGTTGCCGGATTAAGGGCCATTCTTAAACAGGATCCAGATGTAGTGATGGTTGGAAATATTGAAAACAATGAAACCCTCAAACTTTCTATAAATGCATCCGCCTCTGGGAAATTAGTTCTCGTATCCATAAATACAAGGACTCCAGATGAAGCGATAGAAAAAATTTTGAATATGGGAGTTGATTCCTTTTCTCTTGCTTCTTCACTCAAACTTTTAATAGGGCATTTTTTGGTAAAACATTTAAGTGAAGACAAGCAAGAGTATGTTCTTTCAGAAAAAGAGATATCTAAACTAAATAGAGTGGTCGACACTGAAAAAGTTTTAGAGAGGCTTAAATCAGAAAAAATAATTCCAAAAAATACTTCTTTGGAGAATCTAAAGTTTTTTAAACCTTCGGATGAAACAAAGGAGAATGCCTATACTGGCTTTACTGGGGTTTTTGAGGTCTTAAATGTTTCCGAGACAATTAAGGAGCTTATTCTTAAGGGCGGATCTCCCGAAGAAATAAGAAGTCAGGCTTTAAAAAATGGAATGTTTTCTTTTGCTGAAGACGCTTTATTTAAGGCCGTGCAAGGCCTTACCACAATTGAAGAGGTATTTAGGGCGTCATCCGAGATATAATCCTTTTATGGCTTTTATTTTTGCTGGTAACTGGAAAATGAACCCCTCGTCTGCAAATGACGCAAAGAATTTATTTAATTCTTATAAAAAGATTTCTAAAAAGTTTATAAGGCGTGGGGTATCTGTGATTTTTGCTCCAGCCACCCCCCATATTGGTCTATTTTTTGGAACTAAATTTCCCAAAAATTTAAAAATGTCGGCCCAAGATACTTCTATAGAAAGCCAAGGCGCTTTCACGGGACGTATAAGTCCAGTACAGGTTTTTGGTTTGGGTGTTGATTACGTAATCCTTGGGCATTCAGAACAAAGAGAGTTTGGCGATACTAGTACGCTTATTTCACATAAAATTAAAAGCGCTTTAAAAGCAAAATTAAAACCAATTGTGTGTATAGGAGAGTTAAAGAGGGAACTTGATGGAGAGTTTTGGCATGAACTTAAAAATCAAATAGAGGAAACAGTTTTTGGATTAACAAATAAAGACATAACAAACATTATTATTGCCTATGAGCCAGTATGGGCCGTAGGGGAAACCTCAAGTGGCCCAATGAGCCCAGAGGACTTACACGAAACAGTTTTGTTTATAAGAAAAGTTTTTTCTAATTTATTTGGTGGAAAAATAAGTAAAAATTTACTAATTCTTTATGGTGGTTCAGTATTTTCCCACAATGCTAATGATTTATTTAGAATAGGAAATGTTTCTGGGTTTTTGGTTGGGCGTGAAAGTTTGAATAAGATTGAAGTAGAAAAAATTATCCAAGCGGCGCTTGGATAAAATGAATCCCGTATGAAATTACTTATGTTTTATACATACGTATTACAGAGTAAAAGAGATGGAAAATATTACACTGGCTCCACAAGCAATTTACGGAAGCGCTTATGGGAGCATCAGAACGGAAAATCTTTGTATACAAAGGGTAGAGGACCATATAAACTTGTTTATTATGAAGCATGTGTTGATGAAAAAGATGCTAGGTCGAGGGAAACTTACCTTAAGTCAGGCACAGGTAAGCGTTATTTGGCTTCGAGACTAAAGCGCTTCCTATTTCATTCGGGATGAAGCTATTAAGTAAAAATAAAAGCGAGTTTGCTGGAAAAAGAGTGCTTCTTCGCGCCGATTTGAACGTACCAATAGATTCCGGGATTTTAGAAGATAAATACAGAATTGAGGTTATTCTTCCTACAATAAATTTTTTAATTGATGTGGGAGCAAAAATTATAATTATTAGTCACATAGAATCTAATCACTCATTTGGGGAACAAACATTGAAACCAGTTGCAGACATTTTGAGCAAGAGTTTCCCGCTATTTTTTGTAGAGAACTATTTTCCAGAACATAACAAAGAGGTTGATGAGCATTTAAATTTGGGACAAATAGTTTTGCTAGAAAATTTACGCAAATATGATGGAGAAAAAGATAACAACGAAGAATTTGCAAAGGCATTGGCTTCATATGCTGATATTTATGTGAATGATGCATTTTCAACTTCTCATCGCGAACATGCGTCAATTGTTTCAATACCAAAATTTTTACCAAGTTTTGCAGGTATTCAATTTGAAATGGAAATAGAGGGGCTTTCAAAGGCCTTTATGCCGGAAAAACCATTTGTTTTCATTCTTGGGGGAGCAAAATTTGAAACAAAGCTACCAATTCTTAGAAAGTTTTTTGCCAAAGCAGATGCGACTTTTGTAGGAGGCGCCATTGCCAATGATTTTTTTAAATCCAAGGGCTACGATGTGGGAAGGTCTCTTGTGTCTGTAATTCCTCCACACCTTCATTCTTTTGCTGAACCACCACTTTATCTTCCAACAGACGTTATTGTTGGTGGTGGCGGAGATCGTTCAACCGAAGTAAGCGACATTAGATCAGAAGAAACAATTTTAGATATTGGTCCCCAATCAATTGATGTTTTGCGAGATATTATTTTTGGAGCAAAAACTATCATCTGGAATGGTCCGATGGGGAATTATGAAAGGGGATACACAGAAGGTACGAGAGCTTTGTCAAAGATGATTTCAGAGACAAAGGCACAATCTATTGTTGGTGGTGGAGATACTGTGGCATGTATAAGAAAATTGGGTCTTCAGAAAAACTTTTCATTTCTCTCAACCGCTGGGGCGGCAATGCTTGATTTTCTAAATGACGAAACTCTCCCAGGTATTAAGGCCCTTAACTAAGCAGGCATTTTTATAGCAATTTTTGCTCTAAGTTTTTCAAATTCCTCTGGTGTCATTTTAGGTTTTGGTAATTCTGGGGAGTCGAGATGTTTTGGTATGAGATGAATATGAAAATGTTCGATATCAATACCTGCAATCATTATCATTATATAACTAGACTCGGTTACCTCTTTTAATACTGGGATTATTTTGTCTACTGCCTTTAACATTTTTATTCTTATTTCATCAGGCGTGTTAGATAGGTGCGAGAAATGTTGTTTAGGAATTACTAGTGTATGCCCTACAACAGTTGGAAAAGCATCTAAAAACGCTAAAACATCACCATCCTCATAGACGGGGAAATGGGGCACAAGTTTGTTTGCCACTTTGCAAAAAATGCAGTTGTCCATAACTTCATTATAATACCCCCAATGCATCCTGTAATTGAAGAAATTTTATCTAAGCGTGGGTTTACCAAAGAAGAAAAAGAGGATTTTCTTAATCCAAAATACGAAAATCTTCATGACCCACTTCTAATGAAAGACATGGAAAAAGCAGTCTCTCGTATTAAAAAAGCATTTGATAGTGGAGAAACTATTGCTGTATATAGTGACTATGATGCAGATGGTATTCCGGGTGGTGTAATGCTTCGCAAAGCATTAGAGCAAAGTGGCGCAAAGGTTTTTGCATTTATTCCAGACAGACATGTTGATGGTTTTGGATTTCATGCCAATTCAATTGCGGGATTAAAAGAAAAAGGGGTAGGCCTCATAGTCACAGTTGATTGTGGAATTGCTAATCTTGAGGGGGTGAATTCTGCAGAGGAAGCTGGGATTGATGTAATTATTATTGATCACCATGAGGCACAGGGGGAATTGCCAAAAGCATTTGCCATTTTAAATCCAATGCAACCAAATTGTACGTATCCGTTCAAAGGTTTGTGTGGCGCTGGTGTTGCATTCAAGCTAGTGCAAGCGCTTCAGCAGAAAAATGTTTTGAAATTGGCAGATGGCCAAGAAAAATGGCTTTTGGATTTGGTAGCAATTGCCACAATTGCGGATATGGTGCCACTAACGGACGAGAATAGAATTTTTGCGCACTTTGGTTTAAGGGTTTTACAAAAATCTCGTAGAAAAGGTTTGCAGGCGCTTATTAATTCACTTCGTTTGAGAAATATTACAGAAGATGATGTAGCTTTTTCAATTGCGCCTCGCATAAATGCGGCCTCACGAATGGGTGAAGCTAGGCTCGCATATGATTTGCTTAATACAGAGGACGATAAAGAGGCGATTCTACTAATGAAAGAACTTGAGGGTGTAAATAATTCTCGTAAAGGAGTTGTGGCGTCAATTGTAAAAGAAGCACATTCACGAATTGTTGACGGTGGTTTAGCTGAAAAACCAGTTTTGGTTTTGGGTTCTACGCATTGGCGCCCATCATTGCTCGGACTTGTTGCAACGAATTTAGTTGAAAAATACGGCGTGCCAGTATTTTTGTGGGGCGAAGATGGGTCAGGAGAAATTCGCGGCTCGTGCCGTGGTAATGGAATAATTTCGGTTCACGACTTAATGCAGGAAGCAAAAGATTCATTTATGCAATTCGGCGGACACAAACAAGCGGGGGGATTCACTGTAGTGAAAGAGCAAATTCATCATTTGGGAGATGCGTTAGTTTCTGCAAAAGAAAAATTAATTCATAAAGACAAAGGAGAAAAGGATTTGGCTGATGCGGTTGTTTCGTTAACAGATATTAATAGTCATTTTTTGAAATCTCTTTTTAGTTTGCGTCCTTTTGGACTGGCTAACGAGAGACCACTTTTTCATTTCCCAAAAATATGGACAGAAGAAACAAAAATGTTTGGAAAAACCATGGAACATTTAGAAATTATTTTTAGTCAGGGTGAAAAGAAAGCGAGAGCGATTAAATTTTTTGCAGGGGATTTAAAAAAGAAAACAGATGCTGGAACTATAGATATTTTCGGAAATATTGAAGAAGATCCGTTTAAGGGAAGGGATGCGTGGAGAGTGAGAATTATTGATATTATTTAAACTATGAAATTAGAAAAATACATAATTTTTTGTGATGGGGCGGCAAAGGGGAATCCGGGGCCGGGGGGTTGGGGCGCAATTGTTGCAGGAGAAAAACACGTAAGAGAGTTTGGGGGTAATCACATAAAGACTACAAACAACAGAATGGAATTAACTGCTGCTATCCATGCGCTAAAACCCCTAAGGAAAGGAGATACGGCAGAAATTCATACAGATTCTTCTTATGTAATAAATGGAATTACAAAGTGGGTAAAAAATTGGATGAAGAATGATTGGAAGACAATGCAAAAACTTCCTGTTTCAAATAAAGAACTATGGATTGAATTAGAAAAAGAAGCTGGAAATAAAAAACTTAAATGGATTTTAGTGAAAGGTCATTCGGGGGTTGCTGGAAATGAGAGGGTAGACGAAATAGCATCGGGCCTAGCAGTGGGCGATCAAGTTAGTTTGTACGATGGCCCGACAAAACTTTATACAGTTAATTTAGCTGGAAAAGCTACTGTCGCGGCATCATTATCAGGAAAAAAAGGAAAAGCATATTCATATATAAGTATGGTAGGTGGTGTAATTAAAACCCATAAAACTTGGGCAGAGTGTGAAGCTAGAGTAAAAGGAAAACATGCTTCATACAAAAAAGCACTATCAAAGGTAGAGGAACAAAAAATTATTAAGGAATTTGAAGATAAATAAAAATGAGTACGCGGGATATATTACTCGCATTTTTGTTCACAATTTTCGGAGTTTGGGTTTATGAATTTTTTAGCACGGGTGCAATTTTGCTTTGTTTAATTTCGATTTTCGCAATATATTTTCTAACCAAACAAAAACTCACAACCCTTGCTGTTTTAATCGGAATTGTTTTAGGCGCTACTTCCTTATGGGTGTGTGAAAATGTACCCAATCGCGTTCTTTTTAACACACCTAACATAGGAGAAAAAATTTCTGGTATTGCGGAAATTAAATCTGCGAAGCAAAGTTTGTTTGGCATTCAGTATGTGGCCGAAATTGAGATAAATGGTGAGAGTACAAGAGTAATATTAGAAACCACTGATGCAAAGGCGCTTTCTATTGGCGATACTGCAAATTTTTCTGGGACGCTCACGGAACCTGAAGATTTTGTAGGTGAATATGGAAAAACTTTTCACTATAAAAACTATCTGCGTGCCAAAGGAATTTTATTTGTTATTAAAAATGCAAAGCTTTCAGATGTTCAACAACATTCTGGGTTTTCAATATTAAAAATTCTAGAAAATATCAAAAATAGTTTTGAAGAAAACTTAGAACAAGTTTTACACGAGCCAGCCGTCTCATTAGTGGAAGGGACAATTTTAGGAGATAAGGGTGCTATGACAAAAGCTGATACGGAAAACTTCAGAAAATCTGGACTCATTCATATGATTGTTCTTTCTGGATACAACATTTCTATCGTCATAGCATTTATTTTGGCAGTATTAAGGCCGTTTCCAAGAAAAATTTCATTAATTTCTGCTGTTATTGCTGTTGCGCTGTTTGTGCTTATGTCTGGGGCATCAACTACCGCAATAAGAGCTGGTGTTATGGGCTCTCTCGTTATAGCAGGCAATTTTGTGCACAGAAAATTAGACGTTTTGCGACTGCTTTCTATAACAGGAATTTTGATGACGATTTTTAGTCCACTTTCTGCTCTTTATGACCCATCATTCCAACTTTCTTTCTTAGCTACATTTGGACTGATTTCATTTGGACCATGGGCACAAAGAAAATTAGGATTTATTACAGAGAAATATGGTTTACGCGAAATTGCATCTGCAACAATAGGGTCACAAATAATGACCCTACCGTTCCTTGCATATTCAATGGGTGCGGTTTCTGTTGTTTCTTTTTTTTCTAATATTTTAGTTTTGCCTTTGGCACCCTTATTAATGCTTTTTGGATTTCTAACCGGGTTACTTTCATTCATGCCAATTATTTATATTCCTTTTGCATTTATTACACACATAATTTCTTCTTACATTTTCAAAATTAGTGAATTTTTTGCCAGTTTGCCATTTTCAATGCTCGCAACACCACTTGCGAGTTCAATAATTATTTTTTCGCTTTATATTTTCCTAATTATTTATGGATTTAAAATTTATCAAGAAGATAAACTTAGAAGCTTATCTACTTAAGTAAGAAACAAATACAAAATATAAATTTTTATCCTCGGAATGCTTTTGCTTGGTCTTCAAATATTTTTTTGTAAATACCGCCGTGTTTAATTAGTTCTTTGTGGTTTCCAACTTCTTCAACCGTACCTTTTTCTAATACAATAATTTTGTCCATATTTTGTGTTGTGTTAAATCTGTGCGTGATCACGATTAGCGTGTTTTTTCCAACTGCTTTTTCCATCGCTTCAAATATTTTTGTTTCTGAAAGCGCATCTATGGCAGCGGTTGGTTCATCGAGTACCATTATGAAGCCGTTTCTATATATAGTTTGCGCTAGTGCAATTTTTTGTTTCTGTCCTTTTGATGGCTCTATACCACCCTCAAACTCTTTGCCGAGTTGCTGATCATATTTATGTTCCCACTCCTCTATAAATTCATTGGCACCACTAAATTCTGCAGATTTTTTCACTAAATCTATATCAGTTGGTTTTTCTGTTCTACTCATTGCTATCGAGTCTTTTACAGGTAGGTCATAACTAATATAATCTTGAAGCAGAACTGAAAGATATGAAGTCCATTCGTTAATATCTAACTCCTTTAAGTCCACTCCATCTATAAGAACGGTCCCCTCATTTGGATCATAGATTCTTGATAAAAGTTTTATTAATGTAGATTTACCCGCCCCATTCATTCCAACTAGCGCAATTTTTTCACCAGGATTAATTATTAAGTTAACATTTCTTAAAATCCAATCATCTCTTCCCTCATATTTAAAACTCACATTTTTAAATTCGATTGTTGGAGGCCCAGAAAGGTTTAAAATTACGGGGTTTTCAGATCGTTTTATAAATGGTTTTGTGTCTAGTACAGCAAAAATGTCTGTGGCGTAGAGATTCTTTTCTAATAATGTGGCAGTTTGTGCTAGAAATTGATTTATTGATCCGACCAATTGACCTAGTGCACTAATTATGAAAACCATAGAGCCAACAGAAATTAAACCAGCTAAAACATTTTTGGAAATTAAGAAGAGGGCAAATCCGTATCCAATGGCACCAATAATAATTGCGATTGTTTGATAAAAAAATCTGTTTCTATCAGTCTTTCTTATGTCGTTTTGATAAGAAACAAGAGTATCTTTTATATATTCAAGAATGCGTTCTCCCGATTGAAGAATTTTTGTTTGAGTAATACCAAATCGCCCCGTTATATGACTTCTCATGTGGTAGTAATGTTTTTGTCTTTCGCTGTGCTCGGCCCATATACCCCAAGATTTGTAGCCGTATTTTAATTGAACTATGAAACCAGGAATTGATGAAACGATAACAATTGCATACACTTGCCAGCTAATAACGGAAGTTATTATTGATGAAGCCAAAATAACGGCAATATTTCCGAAGTTATCAAATTGGGCCTGAATGATTTCATATACTGGCCAGATACTCCTATCCAGAGCTCTATGGAGGAGGTTTTGAAAACTAGGGCTTTCATGGTGACCAAGGTCAATTTCGAGCCTTTTTCTAAGAACAGCCATTTCTAACCCGAGTTCATTTTCTGATCTCCATAATTTACTCAAAAATGAGCTAAAAGAATTTAAAATTCTAATTCCTCCATAAATAGCCGCATAAGTTAAAACAAAAAAAGTTATTTGTTCAATTGGTTTTGCGTCTTTAATAGAGGCAATCATTGCGTTCACTATATTTCCAAGAATTTTTGACTGAAGTAGTGGCGCTAAATTGGTAATTATTGTTAGAACAAATAGGCCAATGGTTAAACCAGGGGCAAAATCAATCGCCATTCCTATTCCACGACGTACGTTTTTTACAAGAGATAACAGTTTATTCATTTAGACCAGTTTAACCCTAGAGAAGGGCGTTTGCATAGTTTGTTTCCACTGTTTGCCAATTTAGATTTGCAAAGAAGTCTTCAACATATTGTTTTTTTCCAGAAGGAAAATAATCTGCCACAAAAGAATGTTCCCACATATCAAGTACAAGAATCGGTTTGGTTGAGGATAGTTGCCCCAAATGTTGTTCGTCTACCCAATGTGTTAAAAGACTTCCTGTTTGTTTGTCGTAAGAGAGCATTGCCCAACCAATACCTCTGGTAGTGGCCAATGATTTGAAGTAAATAAGCCATTTGTCAAAACTACCCCATTCTTTTTCAATTTCTGATTTTAGTGGACTACCCTCAACAAGCTGTATTGGTTCACCCTCTAAATGGGCAAAATAGTATTCATGATTTCTCATTCCATTGAATTCAAATTGCAGGCGACGATTTAACCCACTCAAAATACCCATATTTTCTTCAGCATTTTCCGACAGCTCACTAATTTTTTTAATTACTAAGTTAGTGTGGTTTACATATCCTGAATAAAGTTTTAAATGCTCTTCAATTGTTTTGGCCGATATTCCTTTTAGGGGAGGAATAGCGAAAATTTTTTCTTTAAATGGTGTCATGAAATAATTATACCCCGTAGTGAATTTTGGCGTCAGCTTCGCCATAGTGCCTTTGGCACAACGCCAAAATCTACTATCGGGGTATATACAAAAAGCGGCGCCACAATGTGTGGCGCCGTTCTCTTTTGTGCTTACCTTCTTCCGTGTTGCATTGTCCGCAAGCGACCGCGGACTTTGCGGGAGTTTCTGTATCCCTTGTATCCGCGCCGAACTGGTTTTGGCCATTCTGAAAGTTGACGGACGATGTCCTGGATTCGTAGAGTGAACCACTCCTGCGAACCTACAGCTATCATAGCCCTTGCCATATACCTCGCTGTTTAGAGACTTTTATATAATATCAAAAGCTAATATGGATTTCTTTAAAAATCACCACAAAATTTTTTTACTCTCTTTTTTGGTACTTCTTAATCTGATTGTTTGGGTTCAGATTTTCTCATACAAAAACAAAAACCACTTGAGGGTGGTGTTTTTAAATGTTGGGCAAGGTGATGCTATTTATATAAGAGCGCCCAGTGGAAACGACATGCTTATAGATTCTGGACCAAGAGACAGGTCGGTGCTTCGTGAATTGGGCGCAGTGATGCCGTGGAATGATAGTGATTTAGATGTAATTTTGGAAACCCACGCAGATGCGGACCATATAGGTGGTTTTCCAGATACTTTAAAAAGATTTAAAGTCGGCGCCCTTATTGAAAGTGGGAATCATTCCAAAACAAATACCATTGACGCTTTAATTGAGGAAATTGTTTTTGAAAAAAAAATTCCTGAAGTGATTGCTAAAGCCGGAATGAAAATTGATTTGGGTGACGGGGTTATTTTTGAAATTCTTTTTCCAGATAAAAATGTTGTTGGTTGGGAAACAAATAAAAGCTCAATTGTAGGAATTTTGTCTTACGGAGACAGAAAATTTTTATTTACAGGAGATTCTCCTACACAAATTGAAAATTATTTAGGTTCGTTAAATGAAAATGGTTTAGAGGCTGATGTTTTAAAACCGGGACACCACGGTTCAAAAACATCATCAAGTCAGTATTTTTTAAACGCAGTTAAGCCAGAATATGCAGTAATTTCTGCAGGAAAAAATAATCGTTATGGACACCCAGCGCCTGAAATTATAAGTAGGTTAAAGGCACAAGATATTGAAATTTTTCAGACAGCAATAAATGGACGGGTGGAATTTAAGACAAATGGTATAAATTTAATTCCGGTTTTAGAATTTTGAAATTATTTAATCAATCCAGCTTTCTTGAGTGTTTTGTATGCACCGTTTTTCTGCATAGTTTTAAGACCGCGCGCAGAAACTGTTATAACTACAGTTTTATTTATTTCAGGTATGAAAATACGCTTTTTTTGTAGGTTTGGATAAACCCTTTTCTTTCCAGTGGGGTTGTATTGGGTTGCACGGGTTCGGTTGCTGTAACCGCCCTTCATAATTGAACCCTTTTTAGTTATTGCACAAATCTTTGCCATAGGCTCAAAATCCTAACATGGTTAGCCAAAACCCTCAAGCTATACGATAATAAGGATATGGTAGCAATTATTTCATTAATAATTCTTATTATTTCTGTTGTAGCGCATGAAGTGGCACACGGCTATGCTGCTAAATGGGAAGGAGATGAGACGGCAAGCGCATTGGGAAGGCTCTCTATAAATCCAATTCGTCATATAGATTTATTTGGCTCAATTATTTTGCCGACGCTCACTTATATGCTCGGAGGTTTTGTAATTGGTTGGGCAAAACCAGTACCAATTAATCCAAGAAATTTTAAACATCCAAGATGGGGCGAAGCACTTGTATCTTTTGCTGGCCCTGCCACAAATATTATTTTGGCAATTGTTTTTTCTATCTTAATTCGCACCACAAATTTAGACTTTTCATCAGAGATGGTGGCACAGTATATTGTCCTTATAAATATAGTCTTGGCTGTATTTAATCTTATTCCAATACCGCCCTTAGACGGTTCGCACATTATTTCTAGCGTCTTCCCTAACATAAAAACCTTCTTTTATAAGATAGAAAGATACGGTTTGTTTTTTCCACTTATTTTTGTTCTTTTTGTATGGCAATTCTTTTTCCCTGTTGTTGGGCTTATATTTAAACTCTTTACCGGTGTTGCCTTATAAAAACGCTTAATATATAGTAGCGAGGCGCGTTTAATCGCGTTTTTTCATTAAATGGCAACAATCAATCAACTTATAAGAAGAAAAAGAAATATTCTCCACCGAAAATCCAAATCGGTGGCTCTAACTCGTGGTTTTAATACAATCAAAAATCGCCCAGTTTTTTACAATTCACCATTTAAGAGGGGGGTTTGCATAAAAGTAACTACAAAAACGCCTAAAAAACCTAACTCAGCTATTAGAAAAATCGCTCGTGTTCGTTTAACAAATGGTCATGAAGTTACAGCGTACATTCCAGGAGAGGGGCATAACCTACAAGAGCACTCAGTGGTAGTGCTTCGTGGTGGCCGTGTAAAAGATGTAGGACTTCGCTACACTATTGTTCGCGGAGTATTGGACACACAGGGGGTAGAAAAGAGAAGAAAGGGTCGTTCTCAATACGGTAATAAGAGACCAAAAGCTAAATAGTTCGATATACTCACCATAAATAATAATCATGAGAAGAAAATTAAGAGAGGGTGAAAAGAGAAAAGTTATAGCCGATTTACAATACGGTTCTGAAAAGCTTTCTAAATTCACAAACCATTTAATGTTTTCAGGTAAAAAGAATACTGCACGCACAGTTTTATATGACGCAATGAATATAATCAAAGAGAGTGGAACAGATCCACTAGAAACTTTTGAAACAGCAATAAGAAATGCAGGACCAACAGTTGAAGTGCGATCTCGTAGAGTTGGAGGCGCAAACTACCAAGTTCCTCGTGAAGTGCGACCTGAAAGAAGACAGGCGCTCGCCATGAAATGGATTGTTGAAGCAGCTCGTGGAAAGAAGGGAAAGCCAATGGCAAACAAACTCGCAGATGAAATCATTTTAGCTTCTAAAAATGAAGGTGAAGCAATAAAGAAAAGAGAAAATGTTCATAAGATGGCAGAAGCCAACAAGGCATTTGCGCACTTCACTTGGTAACAAACAAAAAAACTCCCAGTTGGGAGTTTTTTTGTTTGTATTGAATTTTTTGTTTAAATAAACTAGTCTTACGTTTAGAACCCAGAAAGGAGATTTTTCGTGCCCAGTAACGTAATCATGATTGAGGTAAGCGAACAACACCGGATCATGTATGGCCTGCCAAGCACAAGGGTTGAAGCTGTGGTCCAAGGGACTGCTTGTAATCCTTGGTTTGTCATCAAGACAATGAGCGGAACCACTCACGTTTTGAATGGAAGAGATCTTCTGGGTGCAAAGATCCTTAAGTCTTAAAGAAGGGTATAGGGGATATAACAGGAGCGCTTTGCGCTCCTGTTTTGTTTATGATATCTTTTCAATGCCTGACAGGGCTTTTTTTTATCCCCATTTAAAACAGCGGAACCAAGCTTATCAGTCGCTTCGCGAGTTCCTGTTTTAAACGGGGCAGGCACTATAAACAATTATGGAAAGAGATTACCCACTAGATAGAGTTAGAAATTTTGGAATTATCGCGCATATTGATGCTGGAAAAACCACCACATCAGAGCGTGTTTTGTATTACACGGGCTCCCAACACTCAATTGGAGAGGTTCACGAGGGAGAGACCACCACAGACTGGATGGAGCAAGAAAGAGAAAGGGGGATTACCATAACAGCGGCTGCTATTACTTGTTTTTGGGCACCAACATATCTTCCAAAAGCAGAGCGTGCGAAAAAAGAAAATAAAAACCGTTTTAATATCATTGATACCCCGGGACACATTGATTTTACCGTTGAAGTGAAGAGGTCTTTGCGCGTTTTGGATGGAGCGGTCGTGGTATTTGATGGGGTTGCCGGAGTAGAACCACAATCAGAAACAAACTGGCGTTATGCAGAAGAGGCAAAAGTGCCAAGAATTTGTTTTATAAATAAATTAGATAGAACAGGTGCATCTTTTGAGCGTTCATACGCTTCAATTTTGGACAGACTTTCAAAAAAGGCCGTAAGGGTTCAAATTCCAATTGGACTTGAAGAGAAGCACGAAGGAGTTATTGACCTTCTAAAAATGAAAGCATATTTTTTTGAAGGAAAGTTAGGGGAAGATGTTATTGAAAAAGAGATTCCAGAGGAATACATGGCTGATGCAAAAAAATATCATGCCGAATTGGTTGAAAAAATTGTTGAAAACGATGAAGGCCATATGAATGATTTTCTAGAAGGAAAAGAAGTTCCACACGATGAATTAAAGAAAACTCTTCGCAAGGCGGTTATCACAAATGCAATTTTTCCAGTGTACGCAGGTTCTGCCCTTAAAAACAAAGGTGTCCAACTAGTTTTGGATGGGGTAGTGGACTTACTTCCATCGCCCTTAGACATTCCTCCTGTAAGAGGAATTAATCCAGAAACAGACGAGGAAGTATTTCGTGCGCCATCTGATTCGGAACCATTCGCTGCTCTTGCTTTCAAACTCCAAGCTGATCCGTTTGTGGGGCAACTCACATTCTTTAGGGTTTATTCAGGAACCATTGAGGCCGGCTCTTATATATACAACGCAACTACAGGAGATAAGGAAAGGTTGGGTAGAATTGTGCGTTTGCAAGCAAACCAAAGAGAAGAGGTGAAAAAAGTTTTTGCGGGAGAAATTGCAGCTGCTGTAGGCTTGAAAACTGCCCGCACCTCGCACACATTTTGTGATGAAGCAAATCCAATTATTTTGGATCCTATTAAATTTGCAGAGCCAGTTATTTCACTTCGTATTGAACCAAAAACAAAAGCCGATCAAGAAAAAATGGGCATGGCGCTTAAGAGACTTTCTGACGAAGATCCAACATTTAGAATTAAATCAGACTCTGAAACAGGCGAAACTGTGATTATGGGAATGGGCGAGCTTCACTTGGAAATTATTGTGGACAGAATGAAAAGAGAGTTCGGAGTGGAAGCAAATGTGGGCGCACCACAGGTGGCATATAAGGAAACAATTACAGGCGAAGCCACCGTTGAAAATAAATACATTAAGCAAACAGGAGGAAAAGGCCAATACGGACACGTAAAGATTTTAGTCAAACCATTTGTGAAACCTGATCCAGAAGAAAAAGTACCTAAAAACGTGGAACGTGAAGACGGCTTTGAATTTATAAACTCAATTAAGGGGGGCGTTATTCCACAAGAGTTTATTCCTGCAGTTTATAAGGGCGTTAGAGAAGCAATGGATCGTGGAATTTTGGCTGGCTACAAAATGACAGATATTTCTTGTGAGCTTTTGTATGGTTCTTATCACGATGTGGACTCTTCGGAAATTGCATACAAAATTGCAGCATCACAAGCCTTTCAAGAAGCGGCAAAATCTGCACGACCAGTTATTTTGGAACCTATTATGAAACTAGAGGTTGTTGTTCCACAAAAATTCATGGGTGATATCACTGGAAATCTTTCATCAAAGCGTGGGCAAGTAGAAGGGATGGAAGACAGAGGGGACTTGAAAGTGATTAGTGCCAAGGTACCTCTTTCAGAAATGTTTGGATATGTGACAACTCTCCGTTCAATGACAGAAGGCCGTGGTTCTGCAAGCATGGAATTTGATCACTACGCAATTGTTCCTCCGAACGTTGCGACAACAATTATTGAATCTCGTAAATAGAAGATATTCAAAAAAACTCCCGAAAGGGAGTTTTTTTGAATTATGTATTTGTAATAAATTTATTTGGTAGTAGATTACTTTTTAGACCGTATAACAGGGAGAACTGATGAACAAAGAGGAAGTGAGGGCGGAAATAGTCAAAGGCGAATGGTCTGAGTCATTTCTGAATATGCTCCTCAGGCTTGCAGATTCGCTTGGTGAGCCCGTGTCTGTGAAAGAGCTCTCAACTATTCTTCACCCACTCAGGTTCTTAACAACGACCTTGAATTCGGTAAATAAAATTTTTGAGGCGCGAAGAGTGCCGATAAGGCTTGAGTTTGTTGATGAAGATCCCAAGATCCTATGGTTTGATCTTGAAGTCAGGATGATTTTGCTCACATGAAAGATTAGCGCCCCGTATACTCGGGGCGCCTTGTTTTTTTATAGGTTTTCTGTAAAGTGCTCTCTGTAAGGCTAAAGACAGTGGGCAGGCGCCCGAAGGGCGCGGAATGTGGAATAAGGAATAGTGAATGAAGAATAAAATCTTAATTCATTATTCAAAATTCATAATTCTGCGCTGAAAGCGCCAAAAGACCCACCGAGGCGGAAATGTTTTTAACATTTTCTTTTCTCAATCTCGGCCCTTACAAGGTCGATTTTTTAGTTTAAGAACTAAAACAATGGCATTAACAAAACAAAAAAAAGGAGAAATCTTAAAAAATCTTGAAAGCGTTTTAAAGGATGCCAAGTCTTTGGTGTTCGTAAATGCTAAAGGCTTTCCAGTAAGCGAACAACAAAACCTTAGGCGTGCTCTTAAAACAGAGGCTGTGTCCTACACAGTTGCTAAGAAAACTCTCATTAGAAAGGCTTTAGAGGGCTTGAAGGCACAAGGGGAGATCCCAGAGCTAACAGGAGAGCTTTCAATTGCTTATGGAGAGGATTTAGTAGCTCCAGCTAGGGGCGTATTCGGATTTCAAAAGAAATTTCCTGAACAAGTAAAAATTCTTGGAGGAATTTTTGATGGCAAATATATGAACAAGAGCGAGATGGAAGGAATTGCAACAATTCCGGATCTACACGCTCTTCGTGGAATGTTTGTAAACATTATAAATTCTCCTATACAGAGATTCGCTATTGCTCTTGATCAAATAGCAAAACGTGGGAATAAGGAATAGAGAATAGTGAATAAAGATATAAATCATAATTCTTTATTCCTAATTCATTATTCGAAACCAAAAAATTAATTAAAATAAATTTAAAAACTATGAACGAAGAAAATTCAGTAGTGGTGCCAGAAAAATTTCAGAAGATTGTTTCAGAAATCGAAAAGATGTCTGTGATTGATTTAAACGAACTTGTGAAGGTGTTTGAAGCAAAGTTTGGAGTTTCAGCTACAGCAGTAGCGGCCCCTTCGACAGGCTCAGGGCAAGTAGCCGAAGAAGAAAAATCTTCTTTTGCAGTTGAGCTTACTGATAGCGGTGCAAATAAAATTGCAGTTATCAAGGTAATTAAGGAGGTTTTGGCACTAGGCTTGAAAGAAGCAAAAGATCTAGTGGACGCTGCTCCTTCAGTACTTAAGCCAGACATGAAAAAGGAAGAAGCAGATGCCTTCAAAGCTAAAATTGAAGAAGCCGGAGGAAAAGTTACCTTAAAGTAACTTTTCTGGAGGTCCTGAACTTGTTGAAGGGCAAGGAGGTAAAGTTACACTTAAATAAGCGAAGCTTTTTAAGGAACTTTACAGCCGGAGCGATGTTTCGCTAGCAAAGCGAAACTGCGAGGCGGGGACGCGGAAATTTCTGAGCGACGGCGAAGAAATTATCTGTGGAAAAGTAACACTCAAATAAACTAAGTTTGTTTGAAGAACGAAGCCGCCGCGCATATTGCGCGGCGGCTTCGTTTTAACTGTTCCTACTAACCATTACATAAAGTGTAAACATCGCGGTTAGGAATATAAACAGATCATTGACTGCAAATCTGTCTATATAAACCTTAAAACCACGAGTCAGTATTCGAAACAACATCATGACGGCTGTGACAAATATCACATTCTCAAACAGAAAGTCGTAGGTCGTTTTTGGGGATGTCCATTTCAAGAGCATCAAGACTAAGAAGTAAAAACAACCAAAAACTATTCCTGCTGATGCCTGTGCTAGCACCTCAGTGGTTTCACTTGGCTTTTTATTGGCCACGATTGCTCCAGAGTGAGTTCTGTTTGTTTTATAACAGATTTAATTTTTTTGTCAATAAATTTTCTTGTTTTATATACAGAGCTTGCATACATTTTTAATATGATTAAAATCCGCAGTATATATGTCAGATGTAATTCTAGAGAAGCTATTTGGTGGTGAAGCTACAGTAAAAGTACTTCGTTTGTTTCTTTTTAATGAAAACCTCGCTCTTACCCAAGAGGAAATTGCCTCAAAGGTACACACAAACTTTGAATGGACAAAAAACGCTATTGATTACCTCGAAAAACTTGGTTTTTTTAAAAAAAGGAGTGGTTTTAGGGATTTTCCTATAAAAAATGGCAAAAAAGGACATAAAACTGTAAAAAAAAGAATGGCTGTATGGCTGGTAAACCCAAACTTTCCCATGACAGATGCATTGAGACAATTTTTTCACAGAGCAAATATCGTTTCCCCAAAAGAAGTTATTTCAAAACTTTCCAGTACTGGTAATTTGAAATTGATAACAATTTCAGGAATGTTTTTAGAAGATAATGAAGCAAGACTAGATCTTTTAGTTGTTGGTGATAATTTAAAAAAAGCGTCTTTTGATAAAGGAGTTGGTGCAATTGAAGCGCTTTTAGGAAGGGAAATTCGCTACGCTACATTTGAAACTCCTGAATTTTTATATAGATACGGCATGTATGACCGCCTCGTTAGAGATGTTTTTGACTACAAACACGAGAAAATACTCAACAAGCTAGCCGTTTTTGGAGAAAATTAAACTTTTTATTGTTGTCCACAATAAATCCCCTAATTCAAAACATATGGCTCATTGAAGCGGTATAATTTGGGGTAGGGTCTCAAAAATTATTAAAATAAACATAAGTTAACAATATGTTAGTGCAGACATGGGGTGATGTTTTAACAACATCTTTCCAAGATGTGTGGATGGGAGTTGCAAGGTTTTTACCAAATCTTGTTGTTGCCATTATCATTGTAATCTTGGGATGGCTCATCGGTTCAGTTATTGGTAAAGCGATATGGCAAATTTTCCGTTCTATTCGCGTAGATGAAGCTCTTAGAAAAACAGGAGCAGAAGATTTGATGAGAAAGGGCGGTATGACTCTTAATTCAGGTGGCTTTATTGGTGGCCTTATTAAGTGGTTCATTATCGTAGTCTTCTTTATCGCAGCATTTGAAGTTTTGGGTCTTTCACAGGTAAACGCCTTCCTTTCACAGGTGGTATTGGGATACCTTCCACAAGTTATTGTGGCAGTTCTAGTACTTCTAGTGGCAGGGGTGGTGGGTGATGTTGTTCAGAAAATCGTCAACACTTCAGCTCGTGCAGCAGAAATTCGTTCTGCTCATACATTAGGCACATTGTCACGATGGGCTATTTGGATTTTCGGTCTTTTGGTGGCTCTAAGCCAACTAGGAATAGGAGTTCAAATTATCCAGACCCTATTTATGGGAGTTGTAGTTGCTTTGTCTCTTGCTTTTGGCCTTTCATTTGGCTTGGGCGGACAAGAAGCTGCTTCTCAATGGATAAGCAAGGCTCGTGATGAAATGCAAGGTCGATAGTCTTTAAAAAAGACCAGAGCGATCTCGCATACAGGTATCCGGAGAAAACAGAAAAACACCCGAAAGGGTGTTTTTCTGTTGGTAGGTTGCTCCCGTACGAAACAGGTTGCGATCACTAAGATAGTTTCTAATATAAGTTTAAATTTAGCCCTTATTTATGAAGCATAAGTTTAGCTTATTTATAAACTGCGACCGCGGTTTCGTTCGGGATTGCAATTTTTATGTCTGCCTGTATTATATTCAAACCACCTTTGTGGCTTTTTTCTTTCTGTATCTTAGCCATTTGGGGAAGTTAGTGCGTTTTGTCTATTCAAGCTCTCGCGCGATAGACTAAGCGCGTTAAAATTAGCATCTAATATTAAACTTAATAATTTATTAACATGGCAGATTTTGATCGTTCAAAACCACACGTTAACGTAGGTACAATTGGCCACGTTGACCACGGTAAAACAACCTTGACCGCCGCTATCTTGAAATGTCTTGATAGACAAGGTGATGGCTACAGCGCAAAAGTTGTAGGCATTGATGGTATTGATAAAGCACCTGAAGAAAAAGCTCGCGGTATTACAATCGCACTTTCTCACAACGAATACGCAACGCCAACTCGTCACTATGCTCACATTGACGCTCCAGGACACGCTGACTACATCAAGAACATGATTACTGGTGCAGCTCAAATGGATGGTGCGGTTTTGGTGGTAGCAGCAACTGATGGAGTGATGCCACAAACTCGTGAACACATTCTTCTTGCTCGCCAAGTTGGTGTGCCTAAGGTCTTAGTTTTCCTTAACAAATGCGATATGGTTCCTGATAAAGAACTTATCGATTTAGTTGAAGAAGAAGTACGTGAGCTTTTGACCAAGCAAGGTTATGACGGCGCAAACGCTCCTATTATTCGTGGTTCAGGACTTAAAGCGTTGGAGTCAGCATCAAATGATGATGAATGGGCAAAGAAAATCTTAGAGCTTGTAAATGCTCTTGATACTTACATTCCAATTCCTGAAAGAGAGATAGATAAACCATTTCTTATGCCCATTGAGGACATCTTCTCAATTGAAGGCCGTGGAACTGTAGCAACAGGAAGAATTGAAAGAGGAAAGTTAAAGGTTGGTGAAGAAATTGAAATTGTTGGATTAAAAGATACAGCGAAGACAACTGTTACTGGTATTGAAATGTTCAACAAGAATCTTCAAGAGGGTATGGCAGGAGACAACGCAGGTATTCTACTCCGCGGTACAAAGAAGGAAGATCTTACTCGTGGACAAGTGTTAGCAAAAACTGGCTCTGTAACCCCTCACACAGAATTTGAAGCAGAAGTATACATTTTGAAGAAAGAGGAAGGTGGTCGCCACACTCCATTCTTCTCTGGATACAAGCCTCAGTTCTATGTAAGAACGACAGACGTAACAGGAGAAGTTACACTAGCAGCAGGCGTTGAGATGGTAATGCCAGGAGACACAGTTACCTTTAAGGTAAAACTTGTTGCCCCAGTTGCACTTGAAGAGAAACAAAGATTTGCTATCCGTGAGGGTGGAAAGACAGTAGGTGCGGGTGTTGTTACAAAAATCGTAGCTTAAGAAAAATAAGTTCCTTACATGGCACCAAAAGCAAAAAAAGCAGAAACACCAAAAAAATCCTCCAAAAAAGAGGAGGTAGTAGTATCGCGCCTAAGAATTCGTGTACGCGCGTACGAAAACAAAATTTTGGATGTCTCGGTAAAGCAAATCATTGATACGGCTTTACGCTTTGACGCTGTTGTTGCGGGACCAATACCTTTGCCAACTGAGTTCAAAAAATACACAGTTAATCGTTCGGCCTTCGTCTACAAAAATGCGCGAGAGCAGTTTGAGATGAGGATTCACAAGAGATTAATTGATATTTTGAACCCAACACCAAAATTGATTGAATCTTTGACCAATCTTTCTCTTCCTTCGGGAGTGATGATTGACGTTAAGATCGTGTAGCTTGAAAGTTTAGTGTGACTTAAGAAATTTTGCGGAGTATTTCCGCAAAATTTCGCATCAATAAAATGAAATTTATTCTGGGAGAAAAAAAGGAAATGACACAGATCTTCGACAATGACGGTCATGTTCAACCTGCAACAATAATTGTCGCTACCCCCATGACAGTTACACAAGTAAAATCTTCTATTACAAAAGATGGTTATGACGCTATCCAAGTTGGTGCCGGTGAAAGAAAAGCAAAAAATATTTCTAAAGCGGTAAAGGGGCACACAAAAGAACTTGGTAATTTCAAAACTCTAAAAGAGTTCAAAGGAAAAAAAGGAGAAGTTTTAGATTTTGCGAAAGGCGCAAAAATTGATGTTTCTGCTTTCTCTGTAGGAGACTCTGTGAGAGTTACATCAATAACTAAAGGAAAAGGTTTTCAAGGAGTTGTAAAAAGACACGGTTTCCATGGTGGTCCACGTTCACACGGCCAGAAACACTCAGAGAGAGAGCCGGGTTCTATTGGAGGCGGTCTTCGTTCAAAAGTGCCTAAAGGAAAAAGGATGGCTGGCAGAATGGGGGGCGTTAATGCTACCGTGATGAACCTAAAAGTTCTACAAATAATTCTTGAAACCAATGAAATTCTTGTTCGTGGCGCAGTGCCAGGTCGTAGGGGAACCATGGTAGAAATCAGAGGAATGTAGTCCCGTACGAAGCCGCGGTCGCAGTAAAGACCAAAGCAAAATCAAAGCAATGGAAACACAAATTAAAAAACAAGATAACGAAGAGAATGTACCTAACAGACCGCGACCTGCTTCGTTCGGGATGGAAACATCTGTATACACAAAAGAAGGAAAGGAAGCACGAAAAATTGCAATGCCAGTTAAGCTTTTTGGCGCAAGAAAAAATGCTGACTTAGTACACCAAGTAGTTGTTTCCCAGACATCATCTGCTCGCTCAAATATCGCCCACACAAAAACTCGTGGAGATGTATCTGGAGGAGGCAAAAAGCCATGGCAACAAAAGGGAACAGGGCGTGCTCGCCACGGCTCCACACGTTCTCCTATATGGGTTGGTGGAGGTGTTGCTCATGGACCAAGAAACGACAAAAACTATTTCAGAAAAGTTAATAAGAAAATGAAGGTCGCTGCACTGGTTAATGTGCTATCACAAAAAGTAAAAGCAAACGAAATTATTTTGGTAGAAAATTTTGCATTAGCCGGCAAGACTCGTGATGGCATGGCTGTTATAAAAGCACTTTCTAAGGGAACAAAAATGACCGGTTTGGTTGGAAAGAAAGAAAATGCAGGATACATTTTATTTGCAGTTAAAAACCCCCTTACAGAAAGGGCGTTAAGAAACATCGGTAACATTTCAGTAGGTGAAACAAGAAACTTGGATATTGTTTCGGCCCTTAAATATAAATACATAGTGTTCGTTGATCCAGAAAAATCATTTGAAATTTTGAATGCAAAGTTCGGTGAATCAAAAGTTGTAGAAACTACAGAAAAAGAATTAAAGCCAAGGCCAAAACCAAAGGCAAAAAAAGCAGTCAAAAAAGCCATAAAAAAGTCTGCCAAAGCAAAGAAATAGCATGAAAAAGAAACTAAACACAAGTACAGATATTTTTACACTAAAATCTCCTCGTATTACAGAGAAGGCCTCTATGCTTCAAGAGAAGAATGTTTTTGTGTTTAATGTACCTCTCACAGCCACAAAAAGAAGTGTAGCGAAGGCGGTTGAAGCTCAATACAAAGTACATCCCGTGAAAGTAAATATGGTTAGGGTATTAGCAAAAAACGTTATTGTAAGAAACAAAGCAGGAAAAACCAATCGTGGTAAAAAAGCTTATGTGTTTTTGAAAAAAGGAGAAACCATAAAGTTGGTATAAGAATAATTATATGAAAAAATTTAAACCAACAACAAAATCTCGTAGACACATGACAGTCCTTCCTTTCAAGGACAACATAACTACAAATGAGCCGGAAAAATCTTTAACAAGTGGATTTAGAAGGGGAACTGGCAGAAACCACCATGGCCGTGTCACTGTTCAGCACAAAGGTGGCGGGCACAAGCGCCTTTTCAGAGATATAGATTTTTCATATGATAAATTTGATATTCCTTATACATTAAAATCTGTTGAATACGATCCAAACAGAACTGGATACATTGGTTTGGTTTTCTATAAAGATGGTGCAAAGCGTTATGTTTTGATTCCTCGTTCTGTAAAAGTGGGAGACACGTTTATGACTTCAGAGAATGCCCCTGAAACTCCTGGAAATAGACTTCCACTACACAAACTTACTGTAGGAACATTTATCTATAACATTTCTCTTAAAAAGGATGGTGTTGCGAAGATTGCTCGTTCAGCAGGATCGTATGCTGAAGTGGTAGCTAAAGATGGTGATTGGGTAGACATAAAAATGCCATCAACTGAAATTAGAAAAATTCACAAAAATGCGTGGGCAACAGTAGGTGAAGTTTCAAATCCAGAAAATCGACTAGTTAATCTCGGAAAAGCAGGTCGCTCAAGATGGCTTGGTATTCGTCCAACAGTTCGTGGAACTGCCATGAACCCTGTAGACCACCCACACGGCGGAGGTGAAGGAAGACAAGGAAGAGGGCACCGTCGAGCAAGAACTCGTCATGGCAAGCCAACGGGCAAGGGTCAGAAGTCTCGCCGTGCAAAGAAATACTCAAATGTTTTCTTGGTTTCAAGAAGAAGAGTAGGAAAGAAAAAGTAATAAAGAGTAGCTTGGTATTTTTCAGCCCAACTACCGCTAAATAAATTTCAAAATTATAGTCGCTTCATTTAACGGAAAATTCAAAACTTCCAGAAAAAACACTCCAGTATGCTGGAGTGTTTTTTCTGTGTTTGAACAGTTGAATTTTCCTATTTCGCTCGTTAATTTTGGAATTTATCACGCGAGGGCTGAAAAATACCAAGCTACTCTTTATAGAGAGAGAAAGAGGGCAAATAATGGCTCAACAGTGGTGTTTGCTGGCATCAACCTACTTATTGCGGTTGCGCTCACCGTCTACGGTGGGGCAAAACTGCAAGGTAGCATTGGGGTCGGCATCGCTGCTGGCGTTATCGGTGCTGTGGGCCTTACGGCTTTCAACCTGATGCTCTCGAAGTCAAAACCGACAGAGGTTGGCTCACTTTTCGTTCTCATGGTCATGGCTCAAATCGCGGTTCCCGCGGTTTACCAAATGGTCATGTCGGGCGACGTGTCACTCAAGAAGGTTGCGGGTTTTCTTGCAGCATTCGCTGCCACCGTGCTTCTCGGCTGAACCCATTCAAGGAGTGGTTGTGAGACAGCTTGAACCAAGAATTGGTAGGACTATCGAAGATGCAGCCAAGTCGGCAGTTGCACTGGCTCGCAAGCACACGTGCCCAGTTAGGGTGAAGTTCAATCATGTTACGATGATCGTAGTACCCAGCGATACCCCGAAGTCCGTAGAGAGGTATTACGGGCTTGCGTCGTTGGTGGACAGCAAGCACATCCGATTCCTCGCTAAGTGGGTCAACACGAGGCCCAAGCGTTAGTAGTAGTTCTGTTGGTACGAACACGTCGTGTATAAAGGGGCGAAACGCTTGCGTTTCGCCCCTTTCTGCTATAGTATTTCGCCAAGCTCTTACCGAGCTTTTTCGTTTCAAAGGGAAGAAAAATGACAAGATCATCTCACAAAGGTCCATATGTTTACGAAAAACTCCTAAAGAAAATAGGAGGAAAAAAGCCCGCAGAAGCTGGGGTTATTAAAACATGGGCAAGGGCATCTCAAATTGCTCCTGAAATGGTGGGCTTCACCTTTGGAGTACACAATGGAAAAGATCACATTGAGGTTTTTGTTACAGAAGATATGGTCGGTCACAGATTGGGAGAATTTTCACCAACTCGTAAGTTTATTAAACACGGAGGAAAGATGCAGAAGGAATTAGAAATGGCCAAGAAACAAGCTGAAATAACAGCTGCTCAATCTGCAAAATCAGCCCCTGACGCTAAGAAGAAATAATTTTTAATACCATGGCGGAATCTAAGGCAGTTTTAAAAAGTTTGAGACTCTCTCCTCGCAAAGTCCGTACTGTGGTTTCTTTAGTAAAAGGAAAGTCCGTAAGTGATGCATTTAACATTCTAGATTACGCAGTGAAGCGTTCTGCTCTTCCTGTAAAGAAACTTTTAATATCAGCTGTTGCTAACGCTAAATCCCAAGGCTTAAAAGAGGATGGTCTATATATAAAAGATATAAGAGTTGATCAAGCACAGACATTGAAAAGAACTCGCCCTGCTTCTCGTGGTTCTGCTCACCCAATAAAGAAGCGCTCTTCCCACATTATGGTAGTTTTAGCCACTGAGAATCCTAAACCTAATAAAAAGGTTAAGATAAAAAAAGCTAAAGAATAATATGTCACACACAGTCCACCCATATTCACATAGACTAGGCATCATAAGAGATTGGAAATCTCGCTGGTTTGCTACAAAGAAAAATTATCCGAATACTTTGCGTGGAGATTTAATAATTAGAAATTTTATAGATAAAAAACTTCGTGGCTCATATATTGCAGACGTTCAGATTGAGAGATCAGAAAAAGCACTAAGAATTATTTTAGAGACATCTCGCCCAGGAGTAATTATCGGCAGATCTGGAGATGGTACAAATAAAATCAAAGAAGAAATTTCAAAACTTTTAAGAGAGAAAGGTCTTTTGGGCAAAGTGGAAGTAAAGCTAGACATCAAAGAAATTAAGTCTCCAGAATCAAACGCTATGATTGTGGCTCAAATGGTGGCTGAGGGCCTTGAGAAGCGCCTTCCATACAGAAGAGTTCAAAAGCAAATGGTTGAGAAGGTTATGGCAAACAGAGATGTTAAGGGAATAAAAATCACAATTGGCGGTCGTTTAGCTGGCTCTTCAATTGCTCGTTCTGAAACAAGAAAGCTTGGAAGAATTCCTCTTCAAACAATGAGAGCCGACATTGATTACGCTCACTACGAAGCAAAGCTGGCTTATGGAAAGCTTGGCATTAAAGTATGGATTTATAAGGGCGACATTTTTGCTAACGATTTAACCAATAGTTCAACGAATTCAATATAAATAACATGTTGGTACCAAAGAAAGTAAAATACAGAAAGTGGCATGTGATGCGCAGAAACCCAAAGAGAGTGGGTGTGGCTTCACGCGGAACTGAAGTTAATTTTGGACAATTTGGTTTGAAAGCAACTACTGCTCACCGTGTGCGTTCAAACCAAATTGAGGCAGCAAGAAAGGCAATTTCTAAAGCAGTAGGTAAGACAGGAAAAGTTTGGATTCGTATATTTCCAGATATGCCTTATACTCAAAAGCCTGCAGAGGTGAAAATGGGTAAGGGAAAGGGAGATATTCAGGGCTACCATGTAGAAGTATGGCCCGGCAGAGTTATTTTTGAAGTAGATGGAGTAACGCCTGAAGTTGCAAAAGAGGCATTAAGAAAGGGCGGTACAAAGCTTCCTCTAAAAACCAAGGTAGTAGAAAGACACTAGAAGATGAATATTGAATAAAGAATTATGAATAAAGAGTTAAAGAAAAAAACAACTGATGATTTAATGAAAGACCTTAGAGATAAAAGGGAGGGCCTAAGAGCTTTTCGTTTTGCTATTCAAGGATCAAAAACAAGAAATGTTAAAGAAGGAAAAATGTTAAGAAAAGAAATTGCCCAAACTTTAACTGAACTCAATTCACGAAATAATAGTTCGACAGGTTCACTATAAAATAATATGGAAAAGAAATCTAAAAAAAGAATTTTGAAGGGGGTGGTGGTGTCAAATAAAATGAAAGATACGGTTGTTGTGGCTGTAAAAAATTTCAAAAAGCATCCACAATATGGAAAATATATTTCTACTACCAAAAAATACAAAGCCCATGATGCAGGAAATACAAAAATAGTAGGGGACAAGGTGGAAATAATTGAATGTCGTCCGATTTCTAAAACTAAGCACTTCATGATAGTCTCTTAATCTCAATAACATGATCCAACCACGCTCAATAGTAAAAGTAGCAGATAACTCAGGCGCCAAAATAGCGAGAGTTTTCAAAGTACTAGGCTCTTCAAAAAAGCGCTACGCAATGATAGGCGATATTTGTGTTCTTTCAGTACAAAAAGCAGAGCCAAGAAAGCCTGTTAAAAAGAAGGATGTGGTTTATGGAGTAGTAGCAAGATCAAAGGTGGCTACAAGACGCGCTGACGGTTCCTATATTCGTTTTGATGAGAATGCAGTTATTTTGGTAGATAAAACAAAGCACGAGCCAATTGCAGGACGTGTGTTCGGGCCAATACCAAGAGAATTAGGAGAGAAAGGTTTTCAATCAATAATTTCTCTTGCTCCCGAAGTTGTATAGACAGCTTGTATAAAAATATATGAAAATTAAAAAAGGAGACAACGTAATAGTAATTTCGGGAAAAGATAAGGGCAAAACCGGTGCTGTTGTTAGAGCTTTTCCTAAAGAAAACAGGGTTTTGGTGGAAGGGGTAAACATTAAATTTATTCACAAGAAACCAGGAAAAAATATTCAAAAAGGTCAAAAAATTGAAAAAGCCCTACCGGTACACATTTCAAATGTGATGATAGTAGACCCAAAAACAAAAAAACCAACGAGAGTAAAGTTTTCTATGGAAAAAGGAAAAAAACTTAGAATAAGTTCTAAGAGCGGAACAAAAATATAATGGTTCAATAAATTCACCACAATGACAAATCCTATTAGAGAAAAACAAAATATGGCTTTTGAGAAAATGAAAGGACGATTTCATTACAAAAATACTATGCAGGCCCCAAAACTCATGAAGGTTGTTATTTCTGTTGGAGTTGGCTCGTTTAGAGATAAAAATAAAATAAAAATTGTTCTCGATCGTTTAGCAAAAATTACTGGACAGAAAGCGGTTGAAAGAGGAGCCAAGCAATCCATTGCGACGTTCAAGACGCGCCAAGGGGACGTTATTGGCCTACAAGTTACTCTTAGGGGTTCAAGGATGAATGATTTTATAGAGAAGCTTATTCATATCGCCCTTCCACGTACCAAAGACTTTAGGGGAGTCCCTAAAACTTCAGTAGACGATATGGGAAATCTTACTATGGGCATTAAGGAGCATACGATTTTCCCAGAAACTGCAGACGAAGAATTGAAAGATGTTTTTGGCCTTGCAATTACACTTGTTTCCACGGCTAAGAATAAGGCGGAAGCACAAGAATTCTTCTCTATATTAGGTATTCCTTTTAAGGCCTAAAAAGGCTTGCTTTGTGGCTTTTTCTCATATAAAATCTCGGAACGCTCTTAAGGAGCTTTTTTGTTAAATATGGCTAAAAAGTCTGTAATCGCTAGATCACAAAAAACACCTAAGTTCTCTACTAGGGCTGTTAATCGCTGTTTTAGGTGCGGAAGAAAGAGGGGGTTTATGCGAGATTTCGGACTTTGCAGAATATGCTTTAGAGAATTAGCAAATGAAGGTAAAATCCCAGGAGTTAAAAAATCATCATGGTAAGCGACAGAATTGGAGATATGTTAAATAGGTTGAAGAATGCAGGCGCTGTAGGCCATAAGTCTGTTTCCGTGCCTTATTCTCGTCTAAATCTAGAAATCCTAAAGCTGTTGGCTGAATATGGTTTTATAGTTTCTTTTGAAAAGAATGCCGAGAAGGTAACAAATTTTATTGATGTTGTTCTTGCCTATAAAAACGACAAACCTCGTATAAGAGGAATTGAGCGTGTTTCAAAACAATCAAGAAGGGTTTACAAGGCGGTTAAGGATATAAGACGCGTAAAGGAGGGTTATGGAATGGAAGTTATTTCTACACCAAAAGGTTTGAAGACTGATAGCGAAGCAAAAAAAGAAAAGGTCGGAGGGGAGGCTCTATTTAGAATTTGGTAGTTCAATCTGTTTGATATAAATAATAAAAAATGTCTAGAATTGCAAAAAAAGGAATAAAAATACCACAGGGCACAAGTGTTTCTGTGTCAGGGAATGCAGTTTTAGTTAAGGGTCCACAAGGCGAATTGTCTAGAAATTTTTCTCCAACAATAAGCCTCACCATTATTGATGATATGGTTATGTTTGAAAACAAATCTGGCTCATTGGAATCTAAGGCAGCTCTCGGCACCATTGCAGCTCACCTAAAAAATATGGTTAGTGGTGTTAATAATAAGTTTTCAAAAAAGCTTATCCTTGAAGGAATAGGTTATAAAATGGAATCCCAAGGAGATAAAATAAAATTTGCTCTAGGTTTTTCTCACCCAGTAATTGTTGAAATACCAAAAGGAATTACTGTTGAAATAGAAAAAGCCAACCTAATTGTTTCTGGAATTAACAAAGATGATGTGGGTGAATTTGCCGCTCGCATTCGTGATTTTAAAAAACCAGAGCCATATAAGGGAAAAGGTTTTAGATATGCAGATGAAATTATAAAACGTAAGCAGGGCAAGAAATCGGTATAAACATGAAATCAATTCCCGCAAAAAAAACAGCCAAGAGACAAAGAAGACACGCTCGTATCAGAGCTAAGGTTATTGGTGATTCTCTCAGGCCTCGTCTAGCTATTTACAAATCAAACAAATTTATTTGGGCGCAGATTATTGATGATACTAAAGGTGTTACAATTGCTTCCTCAACAACAAAAAATGTGAAAGGGAAGACAGAGACAGAGCGTGCTCATATAGCGGGTGGGGCAATAGCAAAACTTGCTGTTGCAAAAGGAATAAAGTCCATCGTTTTTGATAGAGGGGGCTTTATATACACTGGTCGAGTTCGTGCTTTTGCAGATGGAGCAAGAGAGGGTGGATTAACTTTTTAATACACTTGCCCCGTACGAAACAGCGGGAAACACAAAAAATTAAAATGACAAAGGATGAAATAAAAAATACAGAAAACGAAATTCAGGAAGGAGTTATTGCGCCGACTGTTTCGTTTGGGGTGGACGAAAATACAATAAAAACAACAGATATAGTAGCTGATGTAGTTCCGACCCATTCTGAGGCCGTGCCCGCTGAAGCTCCAAAAGCAGTTGCTCCAAAAGATACAAAAGACCAAAAAAATTACGAAAAAAATCCTCGTCGCAGTCGTCGTGGGGGGCCTCGTCGTGAGGAAAAAGTTAAAAGTGAATTTGATCATAGGCTAGTTGGCATAAGAAGAGTTTCAAGAACAGTTGCCGGAGGCCGTCGTTTTTCTTTTTCGGCACTTGTTGTGGTAGGGAATAGAAAAGGCAAAGTTGGGGTGGGGCAAGGTAAATCAGGAGATACTCCTATTGCCATAGAAAAAGCTGTAAGAGATGCAAAGAAGCGTTTAATAACTGTTGAACTTACAAAAGAAGGACGCATTCCTCACGAAGTACAAGCAAAGTATTCAAGCGCAATTGTGAAAATAATGCCAGCAAAAGGTAGAGGTATTTTGGCTGGTTCTGCAACGCGTTATGTATTGGAACTTGCTGGAGTTAAAGAAGTGAATGCAAAAATTCTTTCTGGTTCAAAAAATGCTTTAAATATTTCAAAAGCAACAATAAAAGCACTACAAATGCTGACCGGTGCGGAAAAAGTAAATAAAAAATAAACCCATGCAAATGCACACACTAAAAAGAAAGAGTGCCCTAAAAACATCTGCAAGAGTAGGTCGTGGAGGAAAGCGTGGCAAAACTGCTGGAAGGGGAACAAAAGGCCAGAATGCTCGTTCTGGAAGAAAGAAGCACCCTGAAGAGAGAGATATGATTAAGAAAATTCCTAAGATGCGTGGTCGTGGAAAAAATTCTAATACCACGATTCAAACAAAAGCGTTTGCAATACCTGTAATGGCACTAGAGACTCTTTCAAAGGGTGAAGTGAATGTACGTACTCTTATCGCAAATAAAATAATTCAACTTCCTAAAAGACAAAGGCCAGTTGTTAAAATTTTGGGTACAGGAAAATTGTCAAAGGCCTTCACTTTGAAAGGCATTGAAGTTTCAGCAACTGCAAAGAAGGCTATAGAGGATGCGGGCGGTGCGGTAAAATAAACCAATGACAAATTTTGTTCAAAAAGTAAGACTTTTACTTGAAGACCGAGTAATGAAAAAGCGTATTCTCTTTGCTTTTTTTATACTTCTTTTATTTAGAATTCTTGCCGTTATTCCAATCCCCGGCATTGATCCACAAAGGATAGCTGAATTTTTTGCACAAAACCAATTTCTAGGTTTGATTAATGTCTTTACAGGAGGAGGACTCTCTTCTCTTTCAATTGTAATGCTTGGTATCGGTCCATATATTACAGGGTCAATTATTATGCAACTCTTGACCATTATTTTCCCTAAATTGAAAGCAATGTATCAGGAAGATGGAGATATTGGCAGAAAAAAGTTTGCTCAATATTCAAGAATGCTAACAGTGCCTTTAGCAATACTCCAGTCTTTTGCATTTTTGACGCTTCTTTCAAGACAGGGTGTTTTAGGTACTTTGAGCACAACCCAACTCGCTATAAACATTGTAGTGGTTACTGGAGGCTCTGTGCTCTTGATGTGGTTAGGTGAGCTAATTTCTGAATATGGAGTAGGAAATGGAGTTTCGCTCATTATCTTTGCCGGTATTATTGCAGCGCTACCTCAAAATATTGCCCAACTACTTGTTTCTTTCCAACCATCTTATATTCCTGTTTACCTAGCATTTTTAGTTGCATCAATTCTTATTATTTTGGGCGTTGTAATTGTGACAGAGGCGGAAAGACCAATACCGGTTACTTACGCAAAAAGAATTCGTGGGAACAAAGTTTTTGGTGGTCTTTCAACATACCTTCCAATCCGTATAAACCAAGCGGGAGTTATTCCTATTATCTTTGCACTTTCAATCCTTTTGTTCCCACAAATGATTTTTAACTTCTTCAAGACATCTTCAAACTCTCTTATTCAAGGAATAGCAGAAACCGGCACCACTATATTGGCCAATCAGTGGGTTTACGGAATTTCTTATTTCGTTTTGATTTTCCTTTTCACATATTTCTATACAGCAGTTACATTTGATCCTGATCAAATGTCTAACAATCTTCAGAAAAATGGGGCGTTTATTCCAGGTGTTCGCCCAGGGCCTTCCACATCTGAATATTTAGGAAAGATAATCACACGCCTTACTCTGGTAGGAGCGGTGTTTCTGGGCCTCATTGCAGTCCTTCCACTCGTTATGCAGGCACTCACTGGCATTCAAGCACTTGCAATTGGCGGTACCGCGCTTCTCATTGTTGTTTCTGTTGTGCTAGACCTAGTAAAGAAATTAGACGCACAGGTTACTGCTCGAGAATATTAAATCACGCTCGGGGTAATATTTCTGAAATCAACCTCCACTCGGCTGAAAATTACTAAATAGATAAGCTTCATAGACGAAAAACGCCAAAACTCACTTCGTTCGAACAGTTGGCGTTTTTCTATTTCACTAAGTCTATTTTGGAATAGCCTCGTGAGCTTTCATAAATATTACCCCTCGCTTTAAAGTCTGTCGCCCTTCATTTTTAGTTTGTATGGAATTGAAATAAACAAAATAGACCATAAAGCCATACATGGTATGAGAAAGAAGAAAAACAAGTTTTCAGTAGCCAGGGAAAGTTCTATAGCTTTCCAAATAAAGATAACATATAAACTTGTTGATATATAAAATAGATATTCTTCTATGGGCAAATCAAACACTTTTATTCCAAGCGTATCTTTAATATTGAATTGCCAAAGCCACACAGTATCCTTTTTACCGTGGCGAGTTGCCCAAATGTCCCAAATTGCACCGAGTATTGTTATTAGGACTACAAATATTAGAAAGTGTTGCCAAACAATACTTTGCCAAACAAATAGTCCGGCAACAATCATAGGAATCACAAATACAAAAATCAGGGACAAAAGATAATAAAATTTACTAGGAATCATTATTCCAATTATATAAAAAGAGAGTGTACAATACTATTAATGGATAAAGATGTGTTCATTTTTATTGGGCGTTCCGGATGTGGAAAGGGGACCCAAAAAGACCTTTTAATAAAAAAATTACAAGATATTGGAATGCCCTTTCTCTCTATTTACACA
The DNA here is from genome assembly GCA_964364225.1 of uncultured Candidatus Saccharibacteria bacterium. Classification (GTDB taxonomy): domain Bacteria; phylum Patescibacteriota; class Minisyncoccia; order Phycocordibacterales; family Zambryskibacteraceae; genus 12-FULL-44-12b. Next base: position 46,097 of record CAYIKP010000002.1, read on the forward strand.
GGAGACTCTTTAAGAAGTTTCATCTCTTCTCATAGCTTCGTTGCACAAAAAGTTAAGTCTGCTGTTGCAACTGGGGACTTGGCCCCATCTTTCGTTGCTAGTACTATGTGGTCACAGATTTTGATGGACCAATATCAAGAAAATCAAAGCCTTATTTTTGACGGCTCCCCAAGAACTTTAGATGAAGCACAAGAATTAGAGAATGCTATAAAATTTTTAGGTTTTATAAGCCCAGTCGTAATAAATTTAAATGTTTCTAACTCTTGGTCAAGAGATCGCTTATTAGCTAGAAAAAGAGAAGATGATAGTGTTGAAGCCGTAAACAAACGCTTGGCTTGGTATGAAGCTTCTGTTTCTCAAGTTGTAAGTTATTATCGAAGCAATAGTTTCTATTGTTTTAAAGAAATAAATGGTGAGCAAACAATTCCAAAAGTGGCCGAAGATATTTTGAGCGCTCTTCCTTACTTAAAGCAGGCTCCTGTTGCAAATAGAATGAAGTCCCTTCAATATGTGAACACAAAGGATTCGTTAGAAACATCAATACAACAAAATGGCAAACTTGAGACTCAAAACTTTATCCGAAGTCAAAACCCTTAGAGAGGGGGGCAAAAGACACGCTCAAATTCTAAAAGAGCTTGCCGACATGGTTAAACCAGGGGTTTCTACTAATGAGCTAAATGAATACGCTTTGAAGCGTATAAAGGAATATGGAGATGTGCCAGCTTTCTTAAATTACAAGCCAGAAGGGGCAAAAAGCCCATATCCAGCCGCGCTTTGTGTGTCTGTGAATGATGAAATAGTGCATGGAATACCCAACGGTAAACTGAAAATTCTTAATGAGGGAGATATTGTTTCTCTAGACCTTGGCGTACGTCACGAAGGCTTAATTACTGACGCTGCGATAACTGTCGGTGTCGGAAAAATATCCCACGACGATGAAATGCTCATATCTGCAACAGAAAGAGCTTTGTATGCTGGAATTGATAAGGCGGTTTTGGGTGGAAGAATTGGTGACATTGGATTCGCAATTGAAAATATTGCAAAGCGCGCACGATTTAATAATTGTGAAGGATTGGCGGGGCACGGTGTAGGGTATGCGGTGCATGAAGATCCCTACGTTCCAAATACAGGAAATAAAGGGGACGGGGAACTTTTGAAAGAAGGTTTGGTAATTGCGATTGAGCCAATGCTAACATCTGGTTTAGGAGAAATAACTTTAGCTCGTGATGGTTTTACTTACAAAACGTTTGATGGAAAAAAATCGGCACACTTTGAGCACACTATTGCCATAACAAAAGAAGGACCGATAATTTTAACAGCACTGTAGTGCTGTTAAAATTGGAATAAAGAATAATGAATTTAGAATTATGAAAAATCAAAACTCCTGCTATAATCATTATTCATAATTCCTTATTCTAAATTCTATTCAAAACATGCATCCAAAAAAAGAAAGAACATTTGTAATAATAAAACCGGATGGCGTTCAAAGAACACTCATCGGTGAAATTATAAAGCGTTTTGAAAGAACTGGGCTTAAACTTATTGCTATGAAGCTCGTTGTTCCTACTGAAGAGCAATGTGCTACTCATTACTATAAAGATGATGAGTGGTTTTTGAAAAAGGGAACAAATATTTTAGAAAATAAAAAGAAACTAGGTTTACCGATTGAAAAAGAAGCCATTGAATATGGAAGAGATATTATTCGTGCCATCACTAAATTTATGACAGTGGGTCCTGTAGTACTTATGGTTTGGGAGGGAAATCAGGCAGTTGGTGTTATAAAGAAGTTAGTTGGGGGAACAGAACCAACAACATCTGATGTTGGAACAATTCGTGGAGATTTTACTATAGATTCTTATTATCTTTGTGATGTTGATGGATCTCGTGGAATGAGAAATCTAATTCATTGTACAGATGGAGATCAAAAAGAGGCAGAAAGAGAAATAAATATATGGTTTAAGCCTGAAGAGATAATAAATTACCGTTTAGTACAAGATGAAATATTGTACGACGTAAATCTAGACGGCATCTTAGAATAAAACCCTCGCTTTAAATAAAAACTACAGAAAAATTGTAAGTTAGAAAATGCCTAATATACGCTGTGTTTTTAACTTTTTTCTTGCGTGAAGCTCGTTTTTCGTTTCACTATTGGCTATCCACCCTTTTCTTAGTTTTTAGTAGTTCTATAATTCTTATTAGGGTCGCTCTGGCAAAATTTCCGGATACCAAATTCTTAGGGATTCCAATATTGCTGAGACCTGTTGAATCCGAAAGGAATCACTTAGTCTCATAGCTGAGGAAACCCACTTGCTAACAAGCAAAAGGGAATTATTGCCGCGGCCCTACGTAAGGGTCCCGCGTTAGCGGGACTTTTACGTAGGGTAAATACACTTACTTTGGTATTATTGTTTTGTGAAGGAAAAAAATACAAACTCAAATTTTAAACTCATTGCTTGGGGAGGAGCTTCTACCGTTACTGGTGCTAATTTTGAATTAAGAACACCCCATTCACGTATTTTGGTTGATTGCGGACTAATTCAAGGAACGCCAGATATGGAAATTCTAAACAGGGATAATTTTGCGTATGATCCAAAAGCCTTTCAAGCCCTATTGGTGACACATTCCCACATGGATCACATTGGAAGAATTCCCAAACTTGTCAAAGAGGGTTTCAATGTGCCTATTTATTCCACGCCAGAAACAAAGGCGATTGTTGAAATAGTTTTACATGATGCATGTAATTTAGAATTTGAAAGAGCTAAAGAAGAAAATCGTGAACCAATGTATGCAAAAGAACATTTAAATAAAGCAATATCTTTATGGCAAACTTTTTCATATCACCAAGAAACTATTATTACAGATGATATTTCCGTTTTTGCTTATGATGCGGGACACATACTAGGTTCTGCTACTCTGTGGATTTCACTCAAAGACGGTGCACAGCATAAATCAATTTTAATGTCTGGGGATTTGGGTAACTCACCATCACTATTACTAAAAGATACAGAAATTCCACCAGGGCCAGATTTTGTTTTGATAGAAAGTGTTTATGGTGATCGTAATCACGAAGGAGCAGAAGAAAGAGAGGAAAATTTTAGAGGTGCTATCAGAGAGAGAATAGAGGCAGGCGGAACTGTACTTATACCAGCATTTTCTTTGGAGAGAACACAGGTCATATTGGCACTTTTAAATAATATGTTTGATCAAGGCCTTTTGCCAAAGGTCCCAATCTTTTTAGACTCTCCTTTGGCCATACAAATCACCGCTGTTTACGAAAGAATGTCAGCGCTGTTTAACGATGAGGCGAGGGATGCCATGAAAGAGAAAGATGGTTTGTTTAGGTTTAAAACCCTGGAGCAGACGGCTAGAAGAGAAGATTCCAGAGCCATAGCCGGTGTTTATGGACCGAAGATTATTATTGCTGGCTCAGGTATGTCTTCTGGAGGAAGGGTTGTATCGCATGAAAAAAGATACCTTCCAGAAGAAAACACATCATTACTTTTGATGGGTTATCAAGCACCCGGAACGTTGGGTAGACTCTTAGAGGAGGGTGCAAAAATAGTAAGAATTGATAAAGAAGATGTACAGGTAAGAGCTAAGGTTATTTCAATACATGGTTTTTCAGGACATAAAGACTCTGACCACTTGGTAGACTTTGTAAATCAGCTTACTCCCGCCCCTAAGAAAGTTTTTGTAGCAATGGGGGAAGCAAGGGCGTCAAACTTTTTAGCTCAAAGAATTCACGATAATCTAAATCTAGAAACTCAAGTAGTAAATCTCAAACAGGGATATATTTTATAGTTTTTCGTAATTGTGTTTTTCGGCGAACGCGCATAAAACCCCCAGCGGGGGCTTTTGCTATGCTCATCTCGTCAGAGTAAAGAGTCCTTCGACAAGCTCAGGACAGATTGACTCACCATGCTGACTCGATTCCGCAATGCTCGGCGAAAGACACAATTACTTCACTTTTCTCCTATAAACCTAGAAATTATATTTTCAACACTCGTGAAGAAATTTGAAAATTAAGGAGCGGAATAGGAAAATTTGACTGTTTGAGGAGGTGGGCTTGTCGACGAGTTTCAAATTTTCCGTCAAATATAGCGACTATAATTTTAAAATTGAGGAACGGCAGTTGGGTTGAAAATATAATTTCTAGGTTTATTTCACCTTCTCTACGATTGAAGCAAACGTTGAAGGAGATTCTGCTGCCACTTGAGCCAGAACTTTTCTATCTAAATTTATTTTTACTTTCTTCAAGCCACCAATAAATTTGCTGTATGAAATTTTGTGAGGGGCGAGCGCTGCAGATAGGCGAATCATCCAAAGCTGACGCATATCATTTTTCTTGTCCCTTCTATGAGCAAAGGCATAAGCACCCGCATGCATTAATGCTTCGTAAGCGGCTTTTTCTTTAGTGGAACGACCAAAACGAAAGCCTTTTACCTGTTTTAGGACATTCCTTCTTGTTTTTAGTGCATTTACTCCTTTTTTAACTCTTGTCATGGTGGTTGTTTAATTACTCGTAGTGAGTCGGCTTAACTACATATTTACCAAAAATCGGCTAGCAGCCTTGTTTGTAAGCTTAATTGTTGAAGATCTCTTCTTACTAAGCTGGCTTCTACGTGTCTCCTTAGCGTTAAAATGGTTCTTGCCGGGTAGGCGAGATACCAATTTACCATTACGGGTAAGCTTTATACGCTTCGTGAACGACTTGTTGGTTTTCATAATTTGAGTGCCTAATATACCCCGTTAGATAGGATATATCAAGCTTTTTGGTATACAAAAAAGCTTTAGTCTATGGGCCCAAAATACCATCTTTTATCCTTTTATTATCTAACGGGGTATACTCCCAAATACCTAGAGTAAGCAACAAACTAGGCCCTTTAATGAACTTCCTATAAAAGGGCTATTTAGTGGGGGATTTTTCTATAACAGCGGTCATTCCCTTGGGGCTCCTTTTTGGAGATTCGGCAAGTGTAAAGTTTTCTGTCACCAAAAGGAGAAATTTATTCATCTTTTCCTTTAAAAACTTTTCATCAATACTTTTAGCTCTTCCGGGAAGAAAAAGGTCAACTTTTACCCTATGTCCTTCTTTTATCCATTCAGAGGTTTTCTTTGCTTTGAGGTTTAGGTCGTGTTCTCCGGTACCAATACGAATCTGTATGCTTTTTATCTCAATTACATGAGATTTTGTTTTTGCTTGTTTGTGTTTTTTGGCTTCAATGTATTGATATTTTCCATAGTCCATTATTTTTGCTATTGGGGGGTTTGAGTTGGGGGATATCTCTATCAAATCTGTTCCAAGTTCCGCAGCCTTAGCTAATGCGTCTAATCTAGCTAACACGCCAAAATTTTCACCCATTGGGCCTATGATGCGCAATTCTTTTGCTTGAATCTGGTTATTTATACGGAGTCTTTCTGCCAATTGATTTTCTAGAATATTAAACTAATTTCACTTTTTTCGCCATAGCTACAGTAAACGCCTAATAAGCATAGCTATTCTTTCTTGAATTTTCTCAATTAAACTACGATTTCTCCACTCAACAAGATTAACCTTTGATGCTCCAGAACAATCTTCTTCAAAATAGGCAGCCACTTGATCAATAAACAAAGAGCTATGCGATATTACGTTTCCCTCATAGTTGAAATTGAAAGAAAGGGAATCAAAATTAAAACTTCCAACTGTTGCGAATTTGTCATCAACAACAAGGGTTTTTGCGTGAAGCATTGCGTCTTCGTATCTATATATATCTACTCCGCTTTTTAATAATTTTCCAAACACAGAACGGCTAGCGCGGTCCACCCAAGGATGGTTTGACTGTTTAGGAATAAGTATTTTTACCTCAACCCCGCGCATTGAGGCAAGGCGTAAAATTCTAGACATTTTTCTATCTGGAATAAAGTAGGGGGTAGTCAACAGTATCCTTTTTTGAGCTCCAGCTAGCTCATAAGCCACTTTTTCATAAAGGAACCTTTTTGTTCTAGAGGGAGAATTGGTTATAAATTGAAAACCTCTTATAAAATGTTTTGTTTTTTTCAAACGTCTAAAAAACCTTTTTTCATTTGAAAGTGCCCACATCTCTAAGAATGCGTGTCTCATTTCCTCAACTACGGGTCCAATAACTTTTAGGTGAGTGTCTCGCCAATTTTTCATATCCTCTCTAAAACCCACTCCTCCCACAAAACCGATATGTTCATCTATAACCATTACTTTTCTGTGATTTCTAAAAAACCAAGAAAAAATAGTATCTAAACGCCAGAGTTTTACAGGATTCCAAAAAATAAGTTTTACACCACTTTCTTCAATTTCTCTTAAAAGACTATTGTCATAAAAAAGGCCGGAAACCGCTCCTCCGACCATGTCTACTATTACTTGCACCCCCAAACCCTCTCGCGCTCTATCCATGAGGAGGTTTAAAAACTTTTTACCCACATGATCGTTTCCTATAATGTATTGTTCGCACAAAATTTCTTTTTTGGCGTCGCGTACTGCTTCAAACATTGATTCCCACGCATCTTCGGCTTTCAAGAAGAACTGCCAGTCTGTATGCATATATTTTTTAGTACCCTCTATCTTACCAAAGTGCCAAGGAAAGGCTTTTAATGTAAAGTATTACTCACATGCACCCCTTACTTCAAAGTATTGTAGATTTCGCACTTATTACCGCTGCCCCACTAAAGCACTTGGGAGTGTTTGGATATCCCACACTTTTTCTCATTGCATTTGTTGAGTCGGTGATAATAATTGGTTCATTTATTCCAGGTTCTATTGGAATAATTTTTGCAGGATTTTTAGCCCACGCTGGTTACTATAGTTTTTGGTGGCTGGTTCCGTTCGCTGTATTAGGAGGAATTCTAGGAGATTGGCTAAGTTTTTATTTGGGCGGTAAAGGAGAGAATTTTTTCAAAAGTGAAGCAAGATTTTTAAAAAAGACACACTTGGAGCGTGGAAAGATATTTTTTGAAAAATACGGAGATAAAAGCGTTCTCATTGGACGTTTTACAGGACCGCTTCGTCCGATAATTCCTTTTGTTGCAGGGCTTTCAAAAATGAATAAGAGGGTCTTTATGTTTTGGAATGTAGTGAGCTCTTTTATTTGGATACTTTTTCATATGTCTCTTGGTTATTTCTTTGGTACCTCCCTTAAAGCAATAGAGGGCTGGTCTTTGTGGGCAGGGGGGATACTCCTTGTACTTATTGGAACAATTGTCGCGGGGGCGATATTGATTCAACAAAGAGAAAGAATTTTTTCTTTTCTAGACAAAAAAATCGATTTTATTTTAAAGGGAGTTTTAGAAAATACTTATTTGGGTGTATTTTTGGAAAAACATCCTAGTTTGGGAACGTGGATAAAGGCTCGTTTTCAAAGGCATGTCTTTACTGGTTTACCCCTTACTATGTTAGTGATCTCAGCTTTTTATTTAGCCAGTTTGTTTGAGGGCGTAGCAGAAGACGTTGTTTCAACTGGTTTTTTTACAGCTATTGATGAAAAAGTTTTATCTTTCGCCATAAATCTTCATCATCCAAATTTTGCAAAATTTGTTGTTTGGGTTACATCCCTTGGAGGGGAGACAGTTATTCCAGTAGTCGCAATTGTTTCTGTAATTATTTTTTTCTTTGTTAAAAGAAAGATATTTATTCTTCCACTTATTTTTACCGGAGCATTAGCAGAAATTTTTAATTTGTCTGGAAAAGCATTTTTCCATAGAGCTCGCCCCACAGAAATGCTAGTTAATGAAACAAGTTTTTCATTTCCATCTGGGCACGCCACGCTCTCGATTGCTATTTATGGCTTTATTGCATATGTAATTATGCGCACAGTTAAAAGCGAAAGTGTAAAAATTTGGCTTACTGTTTTCTTTTCAATTCTAATTACTGCAATTTCTTTGAGCAGGATTTATCTTCGTGTGCATTACGCAACTGATGTCTTGGGGGGGCTTATTTTGGGGGGGATTTCTTTGATAGCCGGAATAATTTTGAGTGAGTATTTACTGTCTAAAAAATCAAGATAAAAGCCTTGCAATGAACACGATTAGTGCGACTACGAGCAACGTGTGAATAAAACTGCCACCCACATCAAAACTCAAACCGAGAACCCAAAGAACTATTAATACTACGATAATTGTCCAAATCATATTTTTAAGTGGTTAGATAAAATTTTAAGTTTTTCAAGCCCCCTGTGTGCCTGCACGGCAACCGTGTTTCTCGATTGCCCAGTAATAAGTGATATTTCTTTTAGTGATAAATCTTGTATATAACGCATTTGCATTACTTTTTGATAAGTTATTGGTAAATTTTTAATTAATAAAATTACCGCTTTTCCATCCAAAACATTAACTAAATTATCAGAATGATCTATGCTTGGCTCAACCATTTTCAATAAGAGTATCA
>CAYIKP010000003.1:0-17728 GCA_964364225.1 uncultured Candidatus Saccharibacteria bacterium
TGCGGGATGGGAGAATCGAACTCCCACCCACAGTTTGGAAAACTGTTATTCTACCATTAAACTAATCCCGCCTAGATAAAGAATACTATCTTTCTTGCTCCAACTCTTCAACTGCTTTTAAAATATACTCATATCTGTATTTTTGATTTCTATTAAACACTTCAAACACCCTTAAATCATAGCGAATTCCATTTATTGTGCTTAATTCAATTCTTAATACTGCTCTTGGTTTATGCCCTGAAAGCGGTTGCATGAATTCATCAGTATCCACTTTTTCTCCGTTAACAACTCTTTTTATTGCTTCGGTAGACATTATCTGTGTCATTCCCATAACTATTTCCCCTAGCCCATCATTGCTCACCATTCCATACCTATCGCTAAGTGTTTCAAAAATTTCTTCTTCGTTCTCAAATGCAGTGTCTTCCAGATATTTAGCTAATTCTTCTATATCTAAATCCGATGACTCATATCTGCCATTATCGCCGTGTCCCTCTGGTGGCATTATTGGGTCCTTTGGTTCTTCATGGTTCATTGAGTTAAATTGTATCAATTAAAACAACGCTTGTATCTCTTCTATGGAATCACCCGCCACGATTGGAGCAGTTCTATCGAAACCACACGCAACACACTGGAGTTTAATTTTTATTGGTACCCCCCCTTTTGTTTCTACTCCTACGGGCCTCATTAATCCCTTACACACCTCTTCCCTATCTCCGGGGTTTATGTCCACATGTTTAGACCATAAACATTCAGGGCAATGATTGGTATACCCATTTCCCATAACTTTTGTTCCGCAATTTTCACAAACAAAATCTTCTTTGGTTCTAAAAAAAGACATTTTTAAAAATTAAATTCTTGTCGGGCCGCTGGGAATCGAACCCAGCCCTAATGCTCCCAAAGCATTTATACTACCGATATACTACGGCCCGTTAATCTCTAGCTTACAGAATATAACACAAGCTATTTCAAAATGGCTATAAAATCGTATGATGTGCCTAATGCACCCGTACTAAATCGTACTGGTGCTTCGCTCAGATAAACTACAAAAGCTAGTTTTTGTGCTTTATCACTCGCTTGCACCCGTAGCTCAACGGATAGAGTACCGGTCTTCGGAACCGTGGATGTGGGTTCGATTCCTGCCGGGTGCACCAGAAAGTTTTTATTTTTGAGACATTCATAATATAATCACAACTTGAGTTGCGGCTATGGTTTAGTGGTAGAACACGTCCTTGCCAAGGATGAGATGGGAGTTCGATTCTCCCTAGCCGCACAGCAAGAAGTGAGCATAAGTACAGGAGCTTGCTCATGAACTTGATGCGAACGACGCAGATGTGTCGTAATCGACACAAAAAAGACATGAGTAAATAATTTGTCCGATTTTGGTCCTATAAGAAAATGAGTCCCTTAAATCCCCTATTAAAAGAATGGCTCAACAACAAAGAAACTCTGCAATATATTTCTCAAAAAGGAATAACTGCTGTGGATAAGCTTGGGGACATGTGTATTAAAGACATTGATTGTCTTATAGCTTTATGTCCTAAAATGGCTATATCTAGCCATATAGCTAAAAATAATACTTAATAATGTTTCATGTGAAACATATGACTACCAAGAACAAAGACATAGGTAATAGGGGTGAAAAGTTGGTTGAGATGTTTCTTGTGAAACAGGGGCATCTAATCCTTAGTAGAAACTACCTAAGGCCGTGGGGTGAAATAGATATAGTGGCTAAAAATAAGGGTATTATTCACTTTGTAGAAGTAAAAGCTAAAGAAATACTCCTAGGTGGCCAAAAATATGACGATAAATATAGGCCAGAAGACCATATGCACTCTTGGAAAGTAAGAAGGTTCAAAAGAATTATAGAAACTTGGCTTATGGAAAAAGACTACGATGGAGAGTGGCAAATAGATGTAGCCATAGCTTATGTTTCACCTGAAACAGGTTTAGAGTCAGTAGAAATGTTCTGGGATATAGTTCTATAGGCATAGAGTACGCTAGAATATGTAAAGAAATGGCAACTTTTCCAATACCAAAATCAGTTTCACATGTAACAAACACCCTCACAAAAGGCGGATTTGAGGCGTATTTGGTTGGCGGATGTGTTCGAGATCTTTTTTTAGGGGAAAAGCCTAAGGACTGGGATGTTGCCACAAACGCAAAACCAGAAGAGATAGTCACTCTATTTGAAAAAACTTTTTATGAAAATGACTTTGGAACAGTAAGTGTGGTTCAGGCCGAAGGTCCTGAGGAGCAAGGCGACGAATGGAAAGATGGGAGTTTAAAAGTAATAGAAATAACGCCATACAGAAAAGAGGGGGCCTACACAGACAAAAGGCGTCCGGATTCTGTGTCTTTTTCAAAAAGAATAGAAGACGATTTATCTCGTCGTGATTTTACTATTAATGCGCTCGCATATTCCGTTGAAAAAGACGAGCTTTTAGATCTCTATGACGGCAGAAAAGACCTTATTTCTGGCCACATCAGGGCTGTTGGAGATCCTAGGGAGCGCTTTAATGAAGATGCACTACGTATACTTCGTGGTATTCGCCTTCATTCGGAACTTGGTTTTGGTGTAGATAAAGACACCTTGGCTGGAATGAGTGAAAAAGTTGAACTTTTAAGCTTTATTTCAAAAGAAAGGATAAGAGATGAATTTACAAGAATAATCAGCTCACCAAACCCCTCTCTGGGGCTTATTTTGGCTGATAGGGTGGGGGCATTGGAATATATGATTCCAGAGCTTATAGAGGCAAAAGACATAGCCCAAAACCAAGCACATTCGTTTGATGTTTGGACCCATTTACTAAAATCTCTCGATCATGCAGCACAAAAAAAATATCAGTTTCACGTGAGACTCGCCGCACTTCTACACGATATCGGCAAACCAGCCTCAAGAAGGTGGTCTGACGAGAAAAACGACTGGACTTTCTATGGGCACGAAGTAATTGGGGCAAGAATAGCTAAGAATATAATGGAAAGACTTCATTTTTCACGTGAAACTATCAAAAAAGTAGTTAGTCTGGTTCGTTGGCACATGTTTTTTTCAGATACAGAACAAATTACTCTTTCGGCTGTAAGAAGAATGGTTTCAAATGTTGGTAAGGATCTTGTGGATGACCTTATGTCAGTACGTATTTGCGACAGAATAGGCACAGGAAGACCAAAAGAAAGCCCATACCGCCTTCGTAAATATCAATCAATGATTGAGGAAGTAATGAGAGATCCAGTTTCTGTGGGTATGCTCGCCATAGACGGCAATGATTTAATCAAGCTTGGTGAAAAAGCTGGACCACGCCTTGGATATATACTGCACGCCCTCCTAAATGAAGTGCTGGAAGACCCAAAGGTTAATACAAAAGAATATTTGTCAGAAAAAGTTAAAAAAATGGTTTCATTGAGCGATATTGAACTAAAAAAACTTGGAGAAATTGGAAAACTAGCAAAAGAACAGGAAGAGGGGGGGGAATTAGAGAAAATAAGAGCTAAGTACGGGGTTAAATAACTAGAGCCTAAACATTCTTTTATAAAGCGAGCGCCATAAGGTCACCAATGCTTTCTAAAAGAATGTTTGGGCTTTTAAAAATAGAAAAGGGGGGAATTAAAGAACACCCCGACGGGCGTCTGGGGTGTTCGGGGGCGAATGATTGCTGAAGCTCAACTCTGCTACCCTTTGAAAAATAAATTTGTGGTGTGTGAGTCGGTGGACTACAAGCTTTGCCAGATGACCTGGCTCAATCGCATAAAGAACTAATGCTTAACGGTCCCCAAGAGGAGAAAAGGGTCTCAGTTCTTGCTAAGCATCTAAAAGACATTGTATATCTAAAAGACAATTTGTATATAGAGAATGTGGGGATAACTTTGTCCTTTATAAAACGGCTTTGTGTAGGGCTATATTTCTATGTCTAATTCAACTGGGCAATGATCTGAGCCGTAAATATCTTTCCATATAAAACTTTTCTTTACATTTTTTATCAATTCTTTGTTCACAAAAAAATAGTCAATTCTCCAGCCAACATTTCTATCTCTAGCAAAAGATTTTTGGTCCCACCATGTATATGTGCTTATTGTGTTTGGATTTAAATGCCTGAATGTATCTACATATCCTTTATCTATAACCTTATCCATCCAAGCCCTTTCAACTGGTAAAAACCCAACGTGATCCGCGTTTTCCTTTGGTCTCGCAATATCTATCTCTGTGTGTGCCACATTTACATCTCCACAAAAAATCACATTTTTATGTTTTTTACGTAATTTTTCAGCAAATTTTAAAAATTCTTCATAAAAACCGAGTTTGTATTCCAATCTCTCTGGTGCTCCACCTCCGTTAGGGAAGTAGCAATTCACAACTACGAAGTCTTTATATACAGCCGTGAGAAGACGTCCTTCTTTATCATATTTTTCTACACCCATCCCATATAAAACCTCCTCTGGCTTCTCTTTTGTATATATAGCAACACCGCTATAACCCTTCTTTTCTTTTGGCCAATCAAAAAAAGAATAATAGCCTTGTGGAGATGCGATCTCTGGTGGAAGTTGATCAAGTTGAGCCTTCACCTCCTGTAGGCCGACGATGTCTGGGCCCTGTTGAAATATCCAGTCCAAATTTCCAGATTTTTGTGTAGAGCGGATTCCGTTTACGTTCCAAGAAATAATACGCATATGAAGTAGTTTACATTTGCTAATCACCAGTTGCTAGTTGCTAAATTTTGAGCGAGGGCACTCAATTAAAAAAGCATTGGTGACCTTACGTCGCTCGCTTTTTTAATTGAGTGCCCGAGCGAATTTATCTGTTATGAAACTTTTTGTGAACTTCGTGTAATTGTTTGTCTGTAACGTGCGTATAAATTTGTGTAGTTCCAATATTTGCGTGTCCAAGGAGCATTTGTACCGAGCGGAGGTCTGCGCCATTTTGTAAAAGATCTGTGGCAAATGAATGGCGAACAACATGGGGTGTCACTTTTTTTGAAATACCGGCCTTGATTGCATAATGTTTTACCAAACGCTGAACAGAGCGGGGAGAGAGGGGGGAGACATCACCTTTTTCTTTTTTGGAAACTTCCACAAACAAAGCATCGGACATATCCTTTCTCTTTGTTAAATAATTTTTAAGTGCTTTGCGTGCTTCCTCTGAAAGAAAAACTACACGAACTTTTTCACCCTTACCTCGCACCGAAAACTCATCGGAAGATAAATCTAACTCCCTTGGTAAATTACATAATTCAGAGACACGAAGACCCGTTGAAAATAAAAGCTCTAGTATAGCTTTGTCTCGTAGTTCTTTAACATCACTACCCGTCGGCGCAGAAAGTAAGCGCATGAGTTCCACCTTAGAGATTAAGTCTAGGTGTCTTTCACCAACTTTCGCTAATTCAATTCTGTCTGGTGATAAACTTTTCGCACCTATCTTCATTAAGTATTTCAAAAAAGCACGAAGTGCAATTAAATAATAGTTTTGTGTGCGTTTTTTTAATGTTTGGGAATGGCCGTCTATTTTTTCACCTGACGCTTGGCGATTTAGCCAAAGCCTAAAATCACGAATATTTGTATCGGTAATATCTTCTGCTTTTTTTATTTTGCTCCATTCGGCAAAACGATTTAGATAGTGTGCATAATTCTCAACTGTTTTTAAAGAGCGGCCTTTTTCTATTTCAAGGTATTGAATAAATTGATGAATTTGTTCTTGGAATTTAGTGTTCGCCATAGCATATCCTGAAACGTTTGAAGGGACGCACAATATTTTAACATTTTAAATGCTGTCTCAAAAAAATTGCCAACATTAGAAATATGTGTAGTATTGTGGCCAGATTCTGCTTTAGTAGACCCTCCGTGGGGCACACGGTTTGAACTTTCACATGGAGAAAATTTAATGTGAGTGAAGACGAAGTAGTAGTGTTTCGGGGCCATATCGATGAATGCTTGCGGCATCTTGCCACGAGTATAAACGAACGGGCCAGTAAAGGGTCGTGGGGGGCGGGTCAGGCCAAAGAGCCTGCTGCCAAATTCTGCGCTGTTACAGTCGACACCGTGGCGCGATGGCTAAACAAGGTCAACTCGCCAATCGGGGAACAGCTCATTAAGATGCTGTGCTACCTCGATCTCATTGGTTACAAGGTAATAGAATTCGAAAGACTACCGAGGGTGAGGCGAAATTTTGCAGAACTCATCGGTTTTGGTCTTTTTTCAAGCCAAGAGGCATCACAACTTCTTGGTTACACAGCAGTCTCGTCCTTATATCAGGTCCTTCAAGGAACTCGGGGTGCGAGCGAAAGTAAGGACCAAAAGATGTGGGACGTGTGGAAGGAAAGGAAACAAGACTTGCAACGAAAGAAGGAACAGGCTCAAGAAATCTACCGTTTAGACATCCCGTTGAGGGTTCGTCCAAAAGCGGCAATACAACAGGAGGGTGCAGGCACTTCGCCATGCATGCAGACTGCGGTAATGAACATCATGGATGGTTTGACGTCTCTTTTGGAAGGTGATTCTTTCAAGAATCCTTCTGAAAAGGACCTCAAGATACTCAAGCAATCGGCGGGCACAATCCTTCGCCTTTCAGCGCGTCTGAGTACTTTGAGCTCTATGGTGATCATGTCGAACGGACAGAAAAAAAGAGAGGCTCCTGATGGCTAGTGAAAAAAGCTATCAAGCGATTGTTGAGAAAATAATTCTCGATGGTCGACATGGACCTTTCGCTGTGGCAAGTTCCAAAGAACTCGGTTCAGTAACTTTTTCCCTAGACCAATCCGTCTGGGAAGAAGCTGACCAACCGGAACCAGGAATGTTTGTAGTGTTATCGCAAATAAGGAAAAAGCGTGCCGGATGGCGCGCAAAGCACGGACGGTTTCTAACGCCGTCTGACGAGCAAACCAAAACGCCCACCAGCAAGGAGCATTGCGCATGACCACGAAAACCAAGCTTGTTCAACTCGCAGATCTCAAAACCAACCTGTTCGTCCGAAAGGAGATCGATCAGGACCGGGTACTGTATTTTGCCGAACTCATTGAGAACGGCCAGACACTCCCACCGATCAAGATCACTCGGGACAACAGGGTGGTTGATGGTCGCCACCGCATCGAAGCTCACGTTCTCAACGACCTTAAGGGGATCAGGGTCGAGGTTGTTGACATCGATGATGAGATTGAACTCATCGCCGAAGCGTACAAAGCAAACGTTGGCGGTGCGCTTCCGCCTACGCCTCAGGATACCGAACACACCGTGATGCTTCTTCTCGAACGCGGAGAGAGCAAGAAGCGCATCGGCGAACTGCTCGGATTCCCGCCAGGAATGGCAAGGCGGTACGTCAATGACACCCAGTCCAAGATGTCGAGAGCGAAGCTCTTGCGCGCTGCTGGAGCTGTCACTGACGGTGGATTGACGGTTGCCAAGGCAGCTGAGCAGTACGAGGTGGACATTGAGAAGCTCAAGGAGACTCTCTCTGGACACCGGAAGAAGCACAAGAGGGGCATCGTGGAAATCCAGAGAGGTCTCACCACGACGTACAAGTCAAATGGCCTCAAGAACGCTGCCCTCATCCGTAGCCTCCTCGAGAAGTATGAGGATGGCGACGTCACGGAGCGTCAGGTACGTGAGATCTTCGAACACATTGACTCCCTCCAGAAGCGCGCCATTCGCAGTTTCGGCGACTGGAAGAAGCGCTTCGATGCCCTAAACAGCAACGGGGCCGGTAAGGTAGTCTAATTTTCCCCATGTACACGAGCGGGCATGAAGAAATTCATGCCCGCTTTTTTGTTTGCAACTTTATCAAATATGCTGTAAAACAAGACCAGAACATAAGCTGAGGAAAAAATGAAGACCAAGGATAGTGAGCGGACACTGGAATCCCTCTTCTCTGAAGCAGAGAGACTGATTCTCAGAGTACAAAAGAGGCTGAATGTTGTTCGTAGAGACATTCGGGTCATCCACAGAAGCTTTATCAAGGCAACAAAATAGCTAGTTTTGTGTGTTTTTGAGGGCGGTTTTGCATAACCAGCAAAACCGCCCTTTTTCATTTGAAACTTGCGTAAAATTGAAGGATGTGCTACTATTTCACTCGTGATTACAAAGACAAAAAAGCAAAAAGTTATCTCTGAAACCCGTGTTCATGATACTGACACTGGCTCTCCTGAGGTACAAATTTCCATACTGACCAAACAAATAGAGGAGCTTGCTTCACATTTAAAAAAGCACGCTAAAGATAATCACTCTCGTAGAGGTCTTTTAAAAATGGTTTCAATGCGCCAAAAGCATATGAAATATTTGGAAAAGAAAAGTCCAAAAAGATTTACCGCGCTTATGAAAAAGCTCGGAATGAAAAAGAAGACTGCTTAATTCTTACCTATTTTTGTAATCCAGTTTTCCTTATTCGTAATTCATTATTCATAATTCTTTTTTACTATGTCAATCATTAAACATTCTGAACAGCGCGTTGCTGTTCTTATAGATACACAAAATCTTTACCACAGCGCTAAAAATCTTTATCACTCAAAAGTGAATTTCAAAAACGTTTTGGAGGAAGCCGTTGCGGGAAGGGTATTAGTACGAGCTACTGCATACGTTATTACTACCGAATCTGGTGATGAAAAAGCCTTTTTTGAAGCGCTCGAAAAGGCTGGTATTGAAACAAAAACAAAAAACTTACAAATATTTTCCGGTGGTGCCAAGAAGGCAGACTGGGATGTTGGCCTTGCAATCGATGCGGTAAAACTGGCTTCAAAGATAGACGCAGTTGTTATCGTATCTGGTGACGGAGATTTCATTCCTTTGATTGAATACATGCGTTCTCACGGTGTACAAGCAGAGGCAGCAGCTTTTGGTAGATCAACATCGGCAAAATTAATTGAAGCTGTTGATGATTTTATAAACCTAGACGACAATCCAAAAAGATTTTTGATGCGTGCACCAGTTAATCGCCCAAGAAGAAACATGGGTAAACCAACAAACGAAAACTCTCTTGAAACAACTTCAGAGATTTCAGAAGAAACCAACATGTTAGAATAGTTTTGATGGACCCTGAAAAGACAAACCCTCAAAACGTAAACAACAATCCGGCCCCACAACAGCCACCAGCCAAAAAAGAAGCTTTAGAGTTTCAAGACGACACCGTGCAAGCCCTTCTTGCAAAAGCAAGGAAGGAATCAGAAATGCGAGTTCAAATGAGCTCCTTTAATAAAGGGGTTCTTCCGAATGTTCCTCCTGGTGTAAAAAGCACACTGTCAGCGCCACCAATACTTAAAGAACCCTCCAACGACCAAAACCCCACCCTTGAACATATACCAACGGGTGAACCAACGGAGGTAAAAGAACAACCTCTTTTAAAAAATCTGAGGACCTATCAGGGGGATATTGCTGAGGCATTAAAAAACCAAAACGCCTCTAGCATAACAATTGCTATGGCAGAAAGGAGGCGAGAAGAAAAAAGACCAATTGTTCCACAAACATCCGCTCAGAAACAAAGGGAAAAAAGAAATCTTTGGCTTGCCTTAGGGTCAGCGACGTTTTTAGTAATTGGTTTAGCTATTCTTGGCGGACTTTATTATGTGCATGTAGAAAACTTACCAGTGCCTGTTGCTGAAGCACCAAAAACAATTATAAGTTTTGATAAAGAAACAGAAATTTTGTTTCAAGGGCTTACCAGAGATAAGTTTATGTCGATTGTTTATGACATAAAAAATACTGTTGATTTACCAACAAACCAAATCCAATATTTACATATTGTTAAACGTGCAAGTACTACATCAGATATTAGAGCTACTCAAGACATAACCGCAAATGATTTTTTTACTCTCATAAAAACAAAGGCGGGATCTTCATTCACAAGGTCTCTTGCTAAAACTTTTATGCTTGGAGTCTATCAAGGGAAAAAAACGGATGTGTTTATGCTGGTTGGGTTGACGTCCTACGAAAATGCTTTTGACGGAATATTTAGGTGGGAAGATTTTATGTGGGATGACTTGGGCTCATTGTTTTCTCCAATAACACACGCCACTCAAACTTATATGCCAATAATTAAAACTGATGTTGGAACTACTACCGCTTCTTCTTCCAATGCGGTTTCATCATCTAGCCCGAAAACAGTGACATCCACAGCAACAACATCAATCTCTTTATTAGATACAAATAAGGTTGTCTCTACTCCCGTTACGACTGTGGTCACTGCAATAAAAGAATCATTCATAGATAAAATAATTTCCAATAAAGACGCACGAATTCTTCAGAATCAGTTTGGAGAGAGTATTTTGGTGTATGGTTTTGTAACCAAAAACCTACTCCTAATAACATCTTCAGAAGAATCTTTTAAAGCGATCCTCGACAGGGTATTTGCCTCTCAAGCTCAATAAATTATATTTTTGGTATAATGAGTAAGTATGAATAAAGACCTTATAGAAAAATTCGAGAAAGCACTCTTAGAGGAGAAAACTCTTCTGGAAAAAGAGCTTGCCGGAGTTGCACAAAGAAACCCAAGTAACCCCGCAGACTGGGTACCAACTACAGGGGACAAAGACCAGTCATCTGCAGATGAAAATGTTACGGCCGACTCTTTTGAAAATCTTGAAAATAATATGGGAGTTACAACGAATCTCGAAAACAGACTAACTGATGTAAATAACGCATTGGAAAAAATAAAAAGTGGCAACTACGGCATTTGTGAAAAGGGTGAAGAAGAAATAGAGCTAGATAGACTAGAGGTCAACCCCGCAGCAAGAACCTGCAAGGAGCACATGTAAACTTTCTTGAGTTAACTCAGGAAAGTTTCTGCCGTCGCTCGCTCGTAAAAGTAAGCTGGCTTACTTTTCTCTCGCTCCGCTAGGCAGTAAAGCCGGACCATACACAACATGTCATGAGATATAATTTTATTTATGGCATTTGCTAAAGTGCATACCGCACAAACCAATTTACTTTCCGGAAATCTAATCGATGTCGAAATTGATCTTTCTAGGGGGTTACACTCATTTTCAATCGTTGGCTTACCAGACAAAGCAACCGAAGAAGCTAAGGACAGAGTATCGGCTGCCATTAAAAATTCTGGTTTCACATCTCCAAAGCAACGCAATCAAAAAATAGTAATCGCCTTAGCTCCAGCAGAAATAAAAAAGGAGGGGTCTGGGTTTGATGTGGCTATGGCTGTGGGGTATTTAATGGCAACAGAAGAATTGGAAGGGGATATTTCAAAAACAATTTTTATGGGCGAACTTTCTCTCGATGGAATTTTAAGACCCGTACGTGGAATGATTTCGATTGTACGTATTGCTCGCGACAATGGATTTAAAGAAATTATTGTTCCTTTTGAAAATAGAATAGAGGCCGCCCTTATTGAAGGAATTAATATATTGCCAGCAAGAACATTTGCCGATGTTATTAACCACGTTCAAGGAGAAAAAATAATTCCTCAACCAACTACACCCATAGAAGATAATCCGGAAGACGGTGAAATTACATTTGACGATATCGTCGGACAAGAAAGTGCAAAGAGGGCCCTTACAATAGCAGCGGCAGGGAAACACAATATTGGTTTGTTTGGTCCTCCGGGAACAGGAAAAACAATGCTGGCAAAAGCGTTTAAGGGAATACTCCCTCCTTTATCACACGAAGAAATTCTTGAAACAACCAGCATTCATTCTATTTCTGGAATTTTAAAAAAACCGTACTTAACAGAAGCACCCTTTCGCTCCCCCCATCACACATCGTCTTATGTTGCGCTTGTTGGTGGTGGAGCAAATCCAAAACCAGGTGAAATAACTTTGGCGCACAGAGGTGTTTTATTTCTGGATGAATTTGCAGAATTTGAAACAAGAGTATTGGAAGCGCTCCGTGAACCACTAGAAGAAAAAAGGGTTTCTGTTTCTCGTGCAAAAGGTAGTGCAATTTTTCCTGCTAATTTTATTTTAGTAGCAGCACTTAATCCTTGTCCGTGTGGCAATCGTGGGTTTAAAGGACCACCGTGCATTTGTTCTCCGGTGCAATTATTAAAATACGAAAGAAAAATTTCTGGGCCAATCTTAGACAGAATAGATATGTGGATTTCTGTTCCAAGAATTGATCACGAAAAACTTCTTTCTGAAAAAAATACGCGAGAAAATAATCGCATCAGGGAAAAAGTTTTTGGAGCACGGGAAATACAAGCAAAGAGATTTTCTAAAAACAAAATAAAATTAAATGGAGATATGTCTGCAAAAGATTTAGTTAGTTTAATAAAAGTATCTCCTGAAGTAAAAAATATTTTAGATGAGGCTGCACGAACATTAAATTTATCTCCGCGTGCGTATCACAAGGTCATTAAACTCGCACGCACTATTGCAGATTTAGAAGAAGGTGAAGAAATTAAAAAAGAAAACATTTTGGAAGCGCTTTCATACAGACCCCCCAAAAATACACTGAGTTGAGTTTCATATTTAAAGAGAGTGTTAAAAGGGATTCTTGGCGCCACGAATTTCAAAGTGCACGTGGGCTCCAGTTGTCTTTCCAGTAAGACCAACGAAACCAATTGTTTGTCCACGATCCACTCTGTCTCCAACAGAAACAATATTGCTTGAGTTGTGTGAATACAGTGTTTGTGTGCCGTTATCGTGTTGAATAACAATATAATTTCCGTAGCCACCATTCCAACCACCTGTTCTGGAAATAATTACAACGCCTGGAGCTGCTGCTGAAATTGGCGTACCCACTGGCGCGCCCAAATCCACGCCATTGTGTCCATGCAATCCTTGGGTCTTTCTACCTGCTATTGGTCTTAGGTAATAACCAGCTACTACCTGCTGTTGGGACTCAACAAATCTTACTGGTGTTCCACTATTCACTGAGCCCATTTCACCGTCTGGAACAATAACAATGTCTCCCACGCTTAATTTTGTATCTTTCGATATGTCGTTGTAAGCCGAAATATCTTCTAGGCTGGCTTTATAAGTTTTTGCTATGGTTGCTACGGTGTCTCCCTTCTTCACAATATGTCTTACGCCTGATATTGGTAAAATAGTGAGAGTTTGCCCCTCTTTTAGAGTATTTGAGCTTAAATCGTTGGTCCATCTAATAGTATTCACTGAAACATTAAACATTTTAGAAATGGTAGACAGCGTATCTCCTTTTCTCACTATATATAGAGAGATCTGATCGGAAGAGGGTTTATCTTTTAAGTTTTCCGCTAAACCACCTGCTGGGGAATCTTGGGGAACTAGTGCATCATTGTCTACTAAAAGCTCTGCACCACCCATAGCTAATTCTTGGTTTGAATTAAGTGCTGCCTGAAGAAGGGGAATATTTTGAGAGTTATAAATCTTTGGTAAGTCCTTACTACTCTTAAAAACTCCATTGAAAAAATCGGTTATTCCTGCATAAACAGGACTTATTGGCAAAAGTACAAAAACAGACGGCAAAATCAAAAGAGCCCATATAAGGAAGCGTAAAAAGCGGGGCGTATTTTTCTGGCCAGCCTTCTGGGGGTCAGATTGTTTAAAAAGTAAAGAAATGAAGTCTAAATTATATTGTAATTCCGTGTTTCTTTCGTTTCAGTGTCCAGCTTTTCGGAGACCATAATTATACTCTTTTGGGAGGTATTTTCAATCAAAATCAGGCCATTAGAGACTCTTATTGTTGAATAATATGGCTAAAACAATGGCTATTTTAGGATGGTGGTATAGTATGTGGATAGTGGACTATCTAAATGAACCTCAAAGAGAAGCGGTTGAAACCCTAAATGGCCCCTTACTTATACTTGCGGGGGCTGGGGCAGGTAAAACCAAGACTATAACCGAGAGAATATCCAACCTAATAAAGCATGGCGTTCCGGCAGACAATATTTTAGCTATAACGTTTACAAATAAAGCAGCCAAGGAGATGAGAGAGCGGATTTACTCAAAGCTTGGCGAAAAAGCCCCTAGATCATTTGAAACATATGGAGCATTTGGTGTTCCATTCATATCCACCTTTCACTCATTGTGCGTCTTTATATTGAGGAATGAATACCAAACCGCAAACATATCAAAAAACTTCAAAATCTTTGATAAAAGCGACCAGAGATCTGTCATTAAGCGCGCAATGGAAAAAATTGGTATAAACCCAAAAGAAAACGAGCCAGGAAAAATTTCTTCGCTTATATCAAGAATGAAAAATGATTTTTTAGATCCAGAAGAAGCAATGGGAAAATCCCATAGCGCTATTTATGGAATGGCGGGAAGGGTTTACGGGGAATACCAAAGAATTCTTGCTGAGGAAAAGGCGCTAGATTTTGATGATCTGCTTTTCAAAACAGCAACTCTTTTTAAAAAACATCCTGAAATTGTAAAAAAATATAAAGAAAAGTGGCTTTATATACATATAGATGAATACCAAGATACTAATGAAGTGCAGTACGAATTGGCAAGAATACTGGTATCAGACAAAAAAAATATTTGCGTGGTTGGTGATGCTGATCAAAATATTTACTCTTGGAGAGGTGCCAGCTTGAAACATATTTTACAATTTGAAAAAGATTACCCGGAAGCAAAAGTAGTTGTGCTGGAAGAAAATTACCGTTCAACAAAAAGGATTTTAGAAACTGCTAATTCAGTTATTTCAAAAAATAATCTTAGAAAAGAAAAAAATCTTTTCACCAAAAATAAAGATGGCGAGCTAATCGGCCTACTTTCTGCCTATGATGAAAACACTGAAGCAATGTTTGTGGCAGAAAAGTGTATTGAGATAATCGGGAACGGAACGCCGGCAGAAGAAATCGCTGTTCTTTATAGAGCAAACTTTCAATCAAGACAGCTCGAGGAAGTTTTTTTACACAATTCAATTAAATATGAACTAGTTGGTACAAAGTTTTTTGAGAGAGAAGAGGTGAAACACGCTATCTCATATTTAAGATTATTAATTGACGAATCACAGAGTGATATTGCGCGTGTCGTAAACATCCCTGCTAGGGGTTTGGGAAAAGTTTCTGTATTAAAAATCTTGGCAGGAAACGAGAATGATTTATCTCCGTCTGCTAAAAAGTCTTGGGCTGAATTTAAAAATATTATTGCTGATGGAAAAAACTTTTTAGAAAACCACACGCCGAAAGAAACCCTAGAACACATTTTAAATATTTCTGGGTTAGCAAACTATTATGAAGAAAGTGCTCGAAGGGGGTTTGAGGAGGACGAAGAAAGACTTTTTAACTTACGTGAGCTAGTGAATCTTTCTTCTAGATTTAATGGCACAGGCACAGACGCTTTGGGTAATTTTCTGTCAGAAATCGCCCTACAAACAAGCGAGGAGGTTGCAGACGGAAGGGGAGTAAAACTTATGACCGCCCACGCTGCTAAAGGGCTTGAATTTTCTTATGTATTCATTGTTGGCCTCGAAGAGGGGCTGTTTCCACATGAAAAAATGTTTGAAGAGAATAATACAGAGGAGGAGCGTGAAGAAGAAAGAAGGCTTTTTTATGTTGCTGTAACTAGAGCAAAAGAAAAGCTTTTTTTGACTTGGGCTCAAACTAGGCTTGTGTTCGGGTCGCGGGAAATAAATGTGCCATCATCTTTTCTTTTGGATATTCCAGAAGAACATTTAGAGAATGTTGAATCGGAGTGGGGTGGAAGAAAATCATTAATGAATATAGAATTCTAATCCCGAACGAAACCGCGGTCACGGTTTCTGGTGGTAAGCTAGAGTCCAGCTACTGAAATATGAAAAATGAATCAAAACTCCATAAAAAAGAATAATGAACCGCGACCTGTTTCGTACGGGATGAAGCCAAAAAAATATCTAGGGCAGAACTTTCTAACGCAACCAAAAATTGCCATGGATATGGTTCATGCGGGAGATATTAAAGCAGATGATGTCGTTATTGAAATAGGTCCCGGAAAGGGTGTGCTCACAGAAAAACTTTTGTTTTTTGCCGGGAAAGTAATAGCAATAGAAAAAGACAGGGAATTGATTCCGCTTCTCCAAGAAAAGTTCGAGAAAGAAATAAGAAGCAGTAAATTAGAAATTCTTGAAAAAGATGTGCGGGATTTTGATCCAAGCATTATGTCTTTTTATAATTTGCCATATAAAGTTATTGCCAACATTCCGTACTACATCACTGGCGAAATAATGCGAAAATTTCTGGAAGCGGATTGTCAGCCAGAACAAATGGTTTTGATGGTGCAAAAAGAAGTCGCAGGAAGAATTATTGCGCGAGACAAAAAAGAGAGCATTCTTTCAATCTCCATAAAGGCATACGGAACACCAAAAGTAATTAGGAAAGTTTCAGCTGGTTCTTTTTTTCCAAAGCCAAATGTCGATTCTGCTGTTCTATCAATTGAAAATATTTCAAAAGATTTATTTATAAAAAACAAAATATCTGAAAAAAGGTTTTTTGAAATAATAAAAAATGGTTTTTCAAGTAAAAGAAAAAAGCTTTCTTCAAATCTTGGTCTCAAACAAGATGCTTGGTTAAAGCTTGATCTACCGGAAAATATCCGCGCAGAGGAATTGTCCTTAGAGGGCTGGCTGAAAATAGCTAGAACAAAGGCCTAAAAACCAAGTTGGGGTATACCAGAACCAACTTTATTTATAACTCCCAAGTCTGGAAGAGGAATACAGGTTACCCCAATAGCAATCCAACAAGTGAGTGCCCCTGGAAGGTTGGGCTTAAACTCTCCCAAATGCCAGGTCTTTGGTAAACCAGCCGTGTAATAAGCATAAGGTGTACTTTTTCCAGTTGGGGGTGGCCTATAAGTTAAGGCCCCAACAGGAAGGCTCATTCCTCCTAAAAAAAATGGGGTAAATTGAACCCATATCCCAGAAGAACAAGTACATGGGATAACTACAACTGAAAGACCGCCAAAGGGAATAGATGACATTTTATTAAATGGCGCTGGAAGAACAGAAAGAGCAAAAGTCACGGTTGGGGCAATAAAAACAACTAAAACGAGAAAGAATAAAAATCTTTTCATTGGCTCTGATTATACCAACAATCTTATGATAATCTTTAGTTATGTTTGTCTTTAATAATCGTACGTCAACAGCTCTTTCTTTGGCAGTATTAATACTTGGAGCCTCAATTGGATACTCTATTTATAAATCTGGGGACGATAATTCAAAATTGGTGGCACTAGAACAACGGGGGACAACAGGCTCAACCTCTAATACACCGAGTGATTTTGGACAATTTTTATCAACAACAACTCCAAACTTCATACCAGATACACTAACAAGCTTGGTTGGACAAGAAATATTTTCTACTTTTGTTAAAACAAAAAATCAGGGAGGTACAATTGGAAATAACACAGTAGATGCGGTGTCCAACGCATTTTCTAGCGCCATAGAAAATGCTCCTTTTGTAGATTTTAGAGAAACAACTGTCTCTGGTCTAAATTTAATCCAAAGGGCAACGCCGCAAGATTTTCAAAATTTTTCAAATAAACTAAAATCAGTAATCAATAAATATAAGTCCTTATTTACCGTACTGTCTGAAAACACGCCAACCGAAACTGAAACGGAGGAAAGTTTTGTTTTCAATCAACTGTATAGAAGTAGCTCTATATATAAGGACATGGCGAGCGAGTTGTTGTATATAGGAGTACCGGCTAGTGCGGGGGAGGGTTTTAAAGATTTAATTAACTCATATGAATTAAGTGCATCTGGCTTAGCAGAAGTTAAAAACTATGCAAAAGATCCAATACGTGCAGGGGCCGGAATAAAAATTCACCAACAAGGAGCGATTTTAGAGATGATTGCTATACAAGAATTAAAGGATGCCTTTAAAGCTAGTGGTATAATTTTTAGTATG
>CAYIKP010000003.1:17828-49984 GCA_964364225.1 uncultured Candidatus Saccharibacteria bacterium
CCTTCATTAGACTCAATCACCATAACATTGGTGCGACTTTCCTTAGATAAGATTTTTGATGATATGACAGATTGGGTGAATAGTGGCCGTGATGGAAACCCCGCGTTTGCAGTAGATTTGAATGATTATTTAAATAAATTGGGAGATGGAGTTTTAGGACAAGCTCTTTCTGAAATTACAGATGGTTTTGCTTGCCAACCATTTCGTCTTGAAATACACGCCGCTATTAGTAGAGACTTTGGAAAAACAAACCGTAGAGGAACATATTTCCCAAACACCTGTACTCTCACAGACATTAAAGGAAATGTTCAAGAATTTATAAATGGGGATTTTGCTCAAGGGGGCTGGCCCGCTTGGCTTAAACTCACACAAATAGATGAAAATAACCCTTATGGAGAATACTTGGTATCTGTTGGAAATATTTCCGCAAATATAAACGGCGCACAAAATATAGAAGCAATGAGATTAAATTGGTCTGCTGGATTTATTGGTACCAGAAAATGCGTTCTTCATCCAGTTAAACTTGCCCCCGTTAAAAAAGATGCCAATGGAATGCTTACTCAAGGAAAACCAATTGAAGATAAAACACAGTGTCTAGAATGGGAAGAAACAACCCCTGGACACTTACTCTCTGATCAAGTAAGTAAGGTCTTTGGTTCCTCTGTTGATCAACTAAATATTGCAGATGAATTTGATGAATTTTTAGGTGCAGTTGTAAATCAACTGACCAACAAAGTATTTAGCTCTGGTGGCCTTATTTCGTCATCAGGAAAAAAACCAATTACAGGTACAGTTGATTATGGTGGTGGAGGTGGAGGAACAACATCTCTAGGGGATTGTTCTGTTGATAATGCAACTCCAGTTGTAGGAGAGGAAGTAACTTGGTCTGTCGATTTTTCTGGTTCAGAAGATGTAATCCCCACATTTACTTGGAGCGGGGATGGTGTTATGGGGACTAAAACCACAGAACCAACACTGAAACTTTCCTACGACTCCGCGGGTGATAAAAAAATGAGTATAGAAGTAAATTATACTGGCCAGGATACATCTCAGGACTTTAATACAGAAACTCAGTCTTATCCCGTAAAAGATTTCACAAAAACCTTAAGTTGCGCACAGATAGTAAAAGTTTCAAGATATGCCCCATTAGTGGCGTCATGTTCACCAGATAAATTTGTTGCCAATAAAGATTCGGCTGGAATATTTGGCCCAGAAACAACAGTATCGTGGACAGTATATGTGAGTGGGGGTTCTGGACAAGTAGACAGAATGTGGCTAAGAGGCCCTGAAGACGAACCCCTAACTGGAGTTCAGAACGACGGCATGGGGAGATACCTTGGGTTATTTGTAAATTCAAATAACAATACCGTAACCCCGTTTGATAGAACAAAGCCTGTGATATTTGGAAGGGATGGAGACAAAACAATATACAAGTTCGCTAAGGTTTACCAAACCACTGGCGTGAAAACAGCACAAGCATATATCGTGGATAAAGACCAAACAGTAGTACCAATAATTGAACTTTCTTGCAACAATACTGTTCTCGTTCAATAACCTAATTTAAAAGTGTGGATGTGGGGGCGATTTTTTTTGTCTTTGGCCTTATTATATAGAGTATGAGTTTTTCTAGGAGAAGAATGGTTTCTTGTTTTTTGGTATTGGCAATACTTTTGATAAGCATCCCGTTAACGGCCAACGCTGGAGTAGTACAAGAGGTGGTTTTGGGCAGTCTAAACAAACTTACTCAAGGCATCCTAGCTTCACTTGCAAAGGTCTTCCTTAGTTTCTTCTCCCTCATACTAGCAATTTCTGCTGGTGTCTTAAATTTTACAATTAATTACACAATTGTTGATTTAAGGAAAAACCTAGAAACTATCTCCGCTATTAATACCACTTGGGCCGCTATCCGCGACCTTATAAATCTGTCTTTCATATTTATTCTTTTGTTTGCGGCCATTCGCACAGTACTCGGTTTAGAATCTCCGGGAAAAATAATAAAAAATATTGTTTTGGCAGCTATTTTTATAAACTTCTCTATGTTTTTTGCAAGAGTAATGGTAGATGCCTCTAATTCAGTAACTTTATTTTTTTATGACAGGCTGACTGACGACAGCTCAACTAGTAGTTTGGTCGGCAATCTTAAAGATAATAGGGCAAATAGTTTGGTAAATGCATATGTGGGCCCGTTAAAATTACAGGGCCTTTATGGCGCCGCCAATCCTCTAAACGCAGAGGCTGGAAAGGTGGAAGACTCTGCTGTAGACAACAGCACTATTATCACGGTTGGAATTTTGGGTTCAATAATGCTCGCCTTGGTTGCTTTTGTGTTTTTCACAATATCTTTTATGTTCATAATAAGATATACGGCACTTATTTTACTTCTCATCTTTTCTCCATTTGGATTTGTAAGTAAAGATTTACCAATAATAGGGGACTACAGTGAGCAGTGGTGGACGACCCTCAAATCACAGCTTTTCTTCCCGCCTGTTTTTATGGTTCTTACTTGGGTCACCTTAAATGTGATAGCCGGGATAAGCACCTACACAAAAGGAACTCTTCGTGCGGCTTTGTCGGCTGCTGGTGGAAATGCCCCAGGACAAGATGACTACGGCTTACTTTTGAACTTTATTGTCATTATGACCTTAATCATAATGTCCCTTCTTATTTCTATAGAAACGGCATCAAAAGGCTCACAGGCATTGGGTGGTTTTTATAAAAAAGCTTCCAAGTGGGCAGGCGGTGCAATGTTTGGCACTGCTGCCTTTATGGGAAGGAAAAGTCTTGGAAAGGTTGGTGCTATAGCAGCAGGAAGCGAAGCGCTAAAAAACTTCGCTACGAATAATCGTGTTGGAAGGCTGGCCCTTATGGGTGCAGACTATGCACAAAAAGGTTCTTTTGATGTTAGGGGCTCGACGTTTGGCAAAAACTTTGCAAGTGCGGCCGGAATAGACGCCGGATCAGCTGGAGGACAGGGTGGAATAAGAAAACAATACGACGAAAGAGGTAAAAGAATAGAAGCAAGGGCAAAACTTCTAGAAACAAGCCAGTTACAAAAAGACGAGGCAAAGGCTAGAAAAGCTGAAAAAGTTGAAGGGATAGGGAATGAGATGAAAGTCCAAAGAGCTGACCTAGAAAAAGAGAGGTTGACGCTGGAAGCAGATAAAAAAGTTTTTGAAAGTTCTCCAGAGTTTATTGAAGCGAAAGATGAGGTAAGGGTAATGGATGAAAAATTAAACTCTATAAATGAATCGCTGGCACAAAAGAAACAAGCATTCGCGATAGCGGAAGGAATTGGAAATAGGGGAGCAATGGATAGAATAACAGCAGATATTGATGCACTAAATAACAACAAGAAAGCATTGGATGAAGAAAAGGGGCGTGTATCATCAAGAGTGCAATATGCGGGTGATGCTAGGATTAATCAAATAATAGATGAGGAGAAAAAAATGAAGGTTGGCGGTGAGGTTGAACAAACTAGAATAAAAGCGGAGGCAGGCAATGAAGAGGAGGATATAAAAACAGCAGAAAAGGCACGAAAAAGGGCTTATGCAAAATCGCTAAAGGATACACCTACATCTATTTCGCAAGAGACAACAGAAGCAATAAAACAAATCAGCACCGACCTCGAAAAAATAGATGCTGATTTGGTAGCAAAACAAACTGAGCTTGCTGAGGCTCAAAGAGCAGGAAACATAGACCTAACAAGAAGTGTTCAAGAGGAGATACAAACACTAGAAAAAAATAAAAAGGACTTGGATAAAAAGCGACGAAACACTCGGGTGGGTAGTGTTGTAAGCCAGCTAGCATCAGTTTCAAACCTTGGGGTGGAGGGATTACTTGCTCGTGTTGGTGCAGCAGGTTTAAATATTGCTAGAGAAAAATCCACAAGGTTAAATTCTGCACTAAGCCGTATTGGTATAGAAAAAGCAGACGCCGCTTCATTAGGACTAAATGTAGCAAACAGGGAAATGTCTGCAAAAATAAGGACTGGAGTTATTGCTCCATCCAAAGAAAAAAAGCTTTTTGATGATATGAAAAAGGTTATAGAAGAAGACGCCAAAAAAACTGGTGGTGATAAAGACAAAGTGGGTGAGAACACAAGACCAGACCAACCAGCAGATAACAAGCCACCAGTAACTTAAAGATATGAATAAAGACGATCTAAAAAAATATATGGAAACGCTTGATCCGGAACTAAAAGAATTTCTTGGAAAAGAGGGGTGGAGAAAAAAGTTAAGAAAAACTTGTTCTGATTATGCTGTAAAAGACGAACAATTACTTACAAACGTTGAAAATGAAATATTTTTAATAATGATTGGCGTTGAATATGTTGGTAATTTAATTTCTCTACTTGAAAACGCTGGTATTCCAAAAATTCAAGCGGAACCACTTTCAGAAGCTATTGCGAAAAATGTTCTCTTTGACGTTGCTGAATTTCTATCTGCGGAAGAAGCTCCATTAGACCTTCCCGATGGAGCAGTGGGCTCATTACCAAAAAGCGAAACGGTAATAAAAAACCCGATTACTCTACCACAAACTCAACCTAGATCAGTTGCCATAAATCAGCAACAAAAACAAGCACAAGTAAACATACAACCTACAACTAATAACCAACAACAAAAGATGAATGGTGAATTAGGAATAGTGAATAAGGAACAAAAAGAAACACCCCCACAAACAACTCAATTAAATCAAATTCCTAAAATCATTCCTTCTCCTGCAACCAACAACTCGCAACCAGCAACCCCAACAACTTTGTCTCCGAAAAACTTGCAGGGGCAAGCCAACCAGTCTTGGGAAGAAAGAAAAAAACGTGCAGAGGAAGCATTAAAGAATGTCGTACCGCCGGAGGTAAAAAAATATCCCGGCGCAGCGGATCCATACAGAGAGCCGGTTTTATAAAACCGGCGAATACTGAATAAAGAATAAGGAATAATGAAAGAGAAAATAAAAACATTTAAGGATCTAGATGTTTGGAAAGAGGGTCATAAATTAGTGCTTAGTATTTATAAAGTGTCTAAATCATTCCCAAAGGAGGAACTTTTTGGTTTAACTAGTCAAATGAGAAGAGCTGCTGTATCCATTACTTCTAACATAGCTGAGGGTTTTGGAAGGTCATCATATAAAGACAAGAATAATTTTTATCAAATGGCCTTTGGTTCTATAACTGAATTGCGCAATCAACTAATTATTGCGAAGGATGTAGAATATATAGGACTATCGGATTTTGATGCTATCGACAGTCAAGCAATGTTGGTCGAAAAAATATGTCGCGGATTAATAAATAAATCTAAAGAATTTTATTCTTAATTCATTATTCATAATTCTTTATTCTTTTCACAATGAGATTCCAAGTTCCTCAATTTATTGAGGTTGAAGATAAAATCTTTGGCCCGTTTACATTCAAACAGTTCCTTTATCTTGCGGGTGGTGCAGGAATGATCGCTATAGCTTTTTCTTTCTTACCAAAAATACTCGCCTTTTTTGTGGCCATACCAATTACGGCCCTATCTGTAGCTTTAACCTTCTACAAAATAAACAATAGGCCATTCATATTTGTTTTGGAGTCCTTTTTTAAATATTTGATTACCAGAAAACTTTTTATTTGGAAAATGTCTGCCCGAGGAAACAAGGCCTCGGTGGAAACATTACCAAATAGGCAAATCATTTTACCGAAGGTCTCACAAAGTAAATTAAAAGACCTAACCTGGGATTTGAGTGTTAGGGGCGAAGTCAATAAGAATAATGAAAACCACAAGGAAGAAAACATTTAGTGTGCGGTATAATCAAAGAAGTAAAAGCTAATTAAAATGGCAATATCAGCCCAAGCAACACAAGATTTTGTACCAATAAAAGACGTCAGGGACGGTGTTGTTCTCTTAAAAGACGGGGGTTTGCGTGGAATTATAATGGCCTCCAGTGTCAATTTTTCATTAAAATCAGAGGATGAAAAGACGGCAATCATTTACCAATTTCAAGATTTTCTAAACTCGCTGGATTTTTCTGTACAAATTGTTATCCAGTCTAGAAAACATGACATCAGGAGCTATCTAGCTCTGCTAGAAGAAAGAAAAAAGGAGCAGAACAATGATCTCCTCAAAATTCAGATTCAGGAATATATGGAGTTCATTAAAACTTTTGCTGAAAGACAAAATATAATGACAAAAAATTTCTTTGTTGTAATCCCTTATAGCCCAAACACATTACAACAATCTGGATTACTTCAGAAATTTTTTCCAAAAACCCAGTCCGACAACATTAAAGGGTCTGATATCAGTGATGGAAAATTTCAAGAAGATATTGTGCAATTAGATCAAAGGGTTGCTGTGGTAACGCAGGGGCTGTCTAGATGTGGAATAAGAACAGTTAGGTTAGGTACAGAAGAGATAATAGAGTTGTTTTACAAGGTATTTAACCCTGGAGAAACAGAGAAGCCAATTCAAATGCAAAAATAACATGGGATTTTTAGACTTATTTAAATCAAAAAAGAGCGGCATGGAAAACAATATTCCAATGCCCTCAACTATCCTTCCAAAAGAGGTATACAACACTAGCGTATTGGATCTGAAAGATATTATTGCTCCAAGCGCACTTAAAATCGGGCAGAAAAACTTAGACTTAGGCGACAAGGTGATGCGAACATTTTTTGTTATCTCTTACCCAAGATTTCTAGCAGGGGGTTGGTTCGCTCCAATAATAAACTTGGATAAAGTTTTTGATGTTTCTATTTTTATTCACCCAACAGAGACATCAACCGTTTTGAGACAATTTCAAAAAAAAGTAGCCGAGGTTCAAAGCCAAATACACGAAAGGGAAGAAAAGGGTCTGGTACGTGACCCAATGCTTGATGTTGCATATCAGGATCTAGAAAACCTTCGTGACCAACTTCAACAAGCACAAGAAAAACTTTTTGATGTTGGTCTTTACATTAGTATTTATGCAAACAATGAGGAGGAGTTGGATAAAATTGAATCTGAAATAAAATCGATTCTTGAAGCAAAGATGGTTTATTTAAAACCCGCACTATTTCAGCAGAAAGAGGGATTTGAATCTTCAATGCCGGTTTGTAACGATGCCTTGCAAATTACACAGAAATTAAATTCTTCACCACTTTCTTCTTTGTTTCCGTTTATTTCTTTCGACCTAACCTCAGACAAGGGTGTTTTGTACGGAATAAACAGACACAACTCAAGCCTTGTTCTTTTTGATAGATTCTCTCTAGAAAACTACAACTCCATTACATTCGCAAAGTCTGGCGCCGGTAAATCTTATATGACCAAGCTAGAAATCCTACGCTCCCTCATGTTTGATACAGAAGTTATCGTCCTAGACCCTGAAAGGGAATACCAATATTTGGCCGAGGCAGTGGGTGGTAGATATTTTAATATTTCCTTAAACTCTGAGCACCACATAAACCCATTTGATTTGCCACCACCTGGGGAAGATGAGTCTGCGGCTAGCGTCTTACGTTCAAATATTGTTAATTTGGTTGGTCTCTTCCGCTTGATGCTTGGTGGTTTAACTCCAGAAGAAGATGCCCTTATTGATAGAGCCATAACCGAAACCTATGCCTTAAAAGACATAACCCCCGACTCAGATTTTAGAAATATAGAGCCTCCATTACTTTCCGATTTTGAGTTGGTACTTTCAGGGCTTGATGGTGGAGAGTCTTTGGCACAGAGGCTTTCAAAATACACAAAAGGTACTTGGGCTGGTTTTATAAACAGACCATCAAATGTTGATATAAATAAAAAATTTGTTGTCTTTTCTCTAAGAGATATGGAGGATGAACTAAAACCAATTGCAATGTACATTGTGATGCACTTTATATGGAGCTCTGTAAGAAAGGTCCTTAAAAAAAGATTACTTGTGATTGATGAGGCTTGGTGGATGATGAAATCAGAAGACACCGCTTCTTTCTTATTGAATCTTGCAAAAAGGGGAAGAAAATATTTCTTGGGGCTTGCAACAATTACTCAAGACGTTGATGACTTCTTGAAATCACCCTATGGAACACCGATTATTACAAACTCTTCTATCCAAATACTTCTTAAACAATCACCAACCGCAATAGATAAGTTGCAACAAATATTTAATCTAACTGACGAAGAAAAATATCTTCTACTTGAGTCCGGGGTGGGTGAGGGTATTTTCTTTGCGGGCCTAAAGCATGTCGCGATTAAGGTAATTGCCTCTTACACAGAAGATCAAATAATCACGTCGGATCCTTCACAGCTTTTGGCAATTGCCAGAGCCAAACAAGACACTTTGACAGCAGAAACACAAACAAATGGGTGAGGAAAAGCCACTTTCAAAAACCTTACAGCGCATTCTATTAACAACCGCCGTTATTTTAGACATCTCACAATTTGGAATACAGGCAATTCCTGTAGTTGGACAGGCGACTGCTTCTATTTTGGGGGGACTTGCTGGAATTTATTTCTTCCTCATTTTTAAGGCGCACGGCATAAAATTTACCAAACCCAAAAAAGCTTTTACTTTGGGGTTAGGTATTTTTGTAGAGCTTATGCCCGTTATCAATGCTTTTCCAGGTTGGAGTCTTTATGTTTGGAGAACAATAAGCGACAACAAAAAAAATACTGCAAATAAAACAAAAGAAACCACCGCCCAAAAAGTGCTGTAACCCGGTGAGATAAATTTTATAAGAAAACACAATATCTCATGGGGTATAATACTTTTATGTCTTTTAGGTTTCTTTTCCTAAACTTAACCTTGGTGAGCTTTTTGGCTTTTTATGGCCTTGTCTCTGCACAATCATTCGCCGGGGCCGGAGAATCTATGAGTATTTTTGTTTCTCCAGAAAACCCAAATTCTGGTGAAGAGGTGTCTATCTCCATTTCAGCATCAGGAAACAAGTTGGACGGTGCAAGTATTATTTGGTCTGTTGATGGTAAGGAGTTTTTAAACGGTGTAGGAGTTAAAGAAATAAAAACCATGACACCAGCCATAGGGGCAGCAAAAACCGTGAGTGTTTCAGCCATCTTTCCAGATGGTTCAATCCATGAACAGTCGATTGTGCTCGGTGGTGCAAAGGTTTTTTTAGTTTGGGAATCAAGAACCTATGCGCCACAAATGTATTCCGGAAAAACCCTACACTCTAAAGGTGCCTACGTTGTTTTTCAGGCAATGCCAAACTTCAAAGATGTTGATGGAAATATTCTAAATCCAAAGAATTTGGTTTATGTGTGGAGAAAAAATGGTGATGTAATAAAAAGTTTTTCTGGATATGGAAAAGATTCTTTAGGGATGAATGATTCAGAAATAAACAGCTCAACCGATATTGGTGTAGAGGTATCTTCAAGGGATGGTTCATTTACTGCATCACAAACAATAACGACCTCGAGAAGACTACCGTTTGTGGCTTTATACAAACACTCCCTGCTGTTTGGAACAAAATTTAGTGAACAGGGGGAAACGATAATTGGAACAGGTGAAATTGGGGTGAGGGCGGTACCATTTTTCTTTCCCACTGACCCAGAATATCCGTTTCTTTTTCCTGAACTCTCTTGGAAGTTGTTTGGAAAAACCGTGGACACCAAAAACCTTCCATATTTAGTCATCCAAAATCAAGCTGGCAACAATGCAACGGGGGACTTGTCCGTATCCATAAAAAACCCAAATTTTTTTGGGGAAGACATTCCTACAAAAATTCAGTTAAAATTTGAATAATGAAAAAAATACTTTATACAACCATCTTAATATTTATTACCATACTTTCTTTTTCGTTTACTGCATACGCTGTAGACACTGTCTACCAACCACTTGAACAGGTCAAGGGCCTGACCTCCGAAAGTGGAAATTCTGGGACTGGTATACAAATAGATAAGTATCTACCAAATATAGTTAAGTTTGGTATAGGTATCGCGGCAGCACTTGCTGTTATTTACTTAATTATTGGCGGATTTCAATATATTTCCAGTGATGCTATTTTTGCCAAAGAGGAGGGCAAAAAAAGAATTTTTGATGCACTGGGTGGGCTATTACTAGCAATAAGCTCTGTGGTTATTCTAAACACAGTAAGTCCACGGCTGATTAATATAAAATTGGACATTAAACCAGTACACCCGCAAGGTTTATCGCCAGAAGGAACCTACAAACAACCCGTAAAAACACCTTCCGGGAACTGCACCTGCGCAGATCGAAATACCTTCTTTGTTTATGGAACGATCTCTCAATATATTGTTGATGATGGAACTGCGTGTGAACAAGCCTGTTCTTGTGATGATGCTGGATTTTATAGTTATTCAAATATGGCCAATTTGGGCTATAGGACCGTTTCATTATCATGCCCTCTTGGTGGTGCTTCTCTAAACAAGGCTTGGCCGGATGACGATGGGGAGCGTGACCAACTTACAGAGTTAAGCAATAAAATAACATTCAACAACCTTAATTGTGAAAAAATTGGCCAAAGCGGGTGTACCTCTCTTTCTGGTGCGCCAGATAGCATGCTAAATGCCATCGGACAACTTGCACGCAACTGCAACTGCGAAGTAAGAATAAGTGGTGGAACAGAATATTGGCTCCATGGAAATAAATCCTCCGAGCTTAATGCGACAGACACCAGACATCGCCCGGGTGGTTATGTTGTTGATTTATCTATAACGTCTGGGCTTGGAACCTTCTTAAAGACAAAGGGGAAAGATGCTTCAAAAACACACCCTTCTCCATATTGCACACCCGGAACAGAACGATATTGGTATGAAGACCCTAAATCAGGCTTAAAGGGTTTATATGTAAATGAAAATACGGCCGTTGTAAGTGCTGCTACTGGTTCTCATTGGCATGTTTGTTATTTCTCAAAATAAATGAATAAAAAGATTTTAATTTTAATTCTTGTAGTAATTCTTATTTTAGGGGGAGTGGCTTTTTATATTTTTGGTGGTAAACAAGCTATACAGGGTGTGCAACAAGCCGTTGATGGGACCCCTTTTGGAAGTGTGGGGGGAAATCGTACTAACACAGGCCAGACGCAAACAGACAGAGCTGGTGGTGGATTACAGGTGTCAATACCGAACCAGAGTGGTGCCGTATTAAAAAAACTCGTTGAGGTGCCTGTGGCTGGCTTTACTTTTATGGGTTCTGGCGCGTCAACATCAATAAGATATGCGGAGGGTGGTACGGGTAGAATTGCTGATATAAAAGTAGCAACTAGTGAGGTAACAATTCCACCAACATTTGCAGACACACAATCTAGGGTAGTGGTGGCGTATTTTTTTAATCAAGGTCGCTCTATTGTTAGGTTTAAAGAAAATGATGATGGTACATTGTCTGGGCTTTATTCAAATTTAGCATCATCAACACCGATAAAAAAGCTGACAAGCTCTATTTTGTTTTTTGATACAAATATTACTGAAGATAAGGCTATTTTTGTGGTGCAAAATGGTCTTGGTTCAAATTCATACATTTCAAGTCCTGACGGTACAGAACAAAAACTTTTGTGGCAAGGGGCACTTCAAAGCATAGCTCTGCAAGCACTCAATAAAGACGCCATCACAATCCAAACAAAACCATCTATTGCTTCCAATGGCGCAGTTTTTAATCTTGTTGGATCCATCCCTCAATTTATGTTTAGTGGGGGTTCTGGTTTTAAGGCAAACTTAAGTGCTGATGGAACTTTGGCTATTTTTAGTGATTACACCAATGTAGGTTCTCCTATTCAAATTTTTAATAAAACAAAAAATCTCAAACGAAATTTATTTATTAAAACTGTTCCAGAAAAGTGTATTTGGTCAAAAACAAAAACAGACATTTTTTTTTGTTTTTCCTTTAAAGGAAAGGTCGATGCTTTGCCAGATGATTGGTATTTGGGGGGTAGGTTTTTAAATGCAGATAGTTTGTGGAAATTTTCTGAAAAAAATGATGTGTCGGTTGTCGCTTTTGACTTTTCTTCTGCTGAGGAAAAAATAGACCCAATAAATTTAAGGCTTTCTAAGGATGAGCAGGTTATTGGTTTCTTAAACAAAAAAGATGGCTCTTTGTGGGCAATAGATTTGTCTAGGACAGATTTTGGTTTTTAGTTTTCTAAACAGGCGGACTTTTTAGTTCTTAGAATATTTCTTTTTAAGGTAAAGGTCTTGGAGTATTGTAAAAATGTTTGATGCCGTCCAATAGAGACCGACGACACCTGAGATTTGCCAAGAAACAATAAAGGCAATGATAGGGAACATCACCTTCATTTGAACTTTCATCATTCTGGCTAAAGCTTCATTGCTAGAAATTGGCGGTTGGTTGGCACTTGAAATATGAATCTGTATATAGCTTGTTATGCCCGCTAGAAGCGCAAAAAATACGTTTTTGTGAGACAAAAGAGAGAACCCAAAGAAAGTCATATCTATTGTATTTGGGCTTGATACAAAGCCATATAAAAGATTCGCATCCACATTTGGGAGGCCCGCTCTAATCAAAATATAATAAAGAGCAAGAATAACAGGAATTTGTAAAAACAAAACCAAAATTCCAGAAAACGGATTCGTTTTTGATTCTTTATATGCCTCCATTAATTTCCTAGCCTGTTCCTCTTTGTTGTCTGCATATCTCTTTTTCACCTCTTCTAATTTTGGCTGAAGTTTTCTCATTTCTATTTGAGAAAGAAAAGCTTTTTTGGAAAGAGGGAATAGGATTATCCTTACAATGAAGGTAAACAAAATTACTATCATTCCTGCATCTAAAAACGGCAGCCAAACGGCAAGAAGAATGAATAAGTTGTAGAGGGGTTGGTATATAAAACTATGAAACATGTTCGTTATTATACCCCTTAGTAGATTTTAATCTCTGGATAAATGATTTTTATATTGTGTGGTTTTTTGATATTAAAATTCACTACGGGGTTATACTTTTTTAGAATAATTAGTCTTCTTTGAAGGCTCCCGCTTTTTTTATTAAATAAAAAACATCTTTTTCTATCTCTTTTCTTGTTCCGGTTTTGTTTATTACAAAAAACAAAAGCATTGGTTTTATTTGATTTATGTTTTGCGAAACAAGCCGGTAAACAATCCTTCTAAAAAAATTTCTTTTTACTGCCGACTTCAATATTTTTTTAGAAATAGAAACTCCCACCTTTAACTGCTGTTCTTTATTTTGTTGACTCCTTAAAAGCAAAAAACCTCCGGTGAGGCTTTTTGCTTTTGGTAAAAGTCCCAAAATTTCTTTTCTTGTAAGTTTATTTTTTGATGAAAGCATTATACAGAAAGCTTTTTTCTGCCCTTTCTCATTCTCCTCACAATAGTCTTTTTTCCTCCTGGACTTTTTTGTCTGCCTAAAAAGCCGTGGGAAACTTTTCTTTTTTTCTTTTTTGGTTGGTAAGTTCTTGACATTTGTCTCCTTTGTAAATAAGTGTTTAAATTCTCTCTCCACAGAGTGTCCACAGATTATTACCACAATTCTCGTTTCTATTCAAGTTTACTTGATGCACTTTGGATATATACTTATCGCAAATATTTACTTATGGATAACCGAGAACTTTGGAACACAGTATTGAATGAACTAGAACTAACTGTTTCTAAGGCCACATTTAACACTTGGTTCAGAGATACTTTTATTTTGAAGCATGATAGCGGGGTTGTCTCTCTTGCAGTGCCAAACAGTTTTGTGGAAGAGTGGTTAAAAAGCAAGCACCATAGCCTTATTTTGAAGCTTTTAAGGGATGGGAGCGCTTCTATACACGCGCTTGAGTATGTAATAGCAAAAGGGGATAGCCTAAAGAAAAAGGAGCGTGATGAAAGGGTTATGAGAGACTCTCTTCCTCTTGGTGAACCAATAAATAGGGAGGACAACCTGAACCCAAGATACACCTTTGAAACTTTTATCGTTGGTCCGTTTAATGAGCTCGCCCACGCCGCCTCTCAAGCAATACTGAGACAGCCCGGACTTACTTACAATCCGTTTTTTGTTTACGGAAACACGGGGCACGGAAAAACCCACCTTATACAGGCCATAGGTAACGCCATAAAGGCTGCAGATAGGAGTAGAAGGGTTTTGTACATAACATCCGAACGCTTTGCGTCAGATATAATCTCTTCAATCCAGACTGGAAAAATCGCCCAAGTTAAAGACAAATATCGAGGATACGACGTCCTAATGATGGACGACATACAGTTCGTGGCAAACAAAGACAGAACCCAAGAGGAGCTTTTTCATCTTTTTAATGCTCTTTACGACAACAACAAGCAAATTGTGTTTTCCTCTGATAAGCACCCAAACTTGATACCAAACCTAGAAGAAAGGTTGAAGTCTAGGTTTTCTCAAGGAATGACGGTGGACATCCAACAGCCAGATTTTGAGTCTAGGCTTGCAATTTTATCTAAAAAATCCGAGGTCATGGGTTTTTGTTTGTCTGAAGAGGTTGCAAGCTTCCTTGCAAACACAATAACCGGAAATATCCGTGAACTTGAGGGTATTTTGAACTCTATTGTTATGCAAACCCAACTAAAGGCAAAAGAGCTAACTATTAACGACATAAGAAACCTAGTTAAAAGCAATCTGAAGCCAAAAAGGCTTATTTCTCCCAAAGAGGTGGTTAAAATTATTGCCGATTTCTACCACATAAACGAAGAGAGTATTTATGAAAAAACGAGAAAAAAGGAGGTTATCAAGCCCCGTCAGGTGGCTATGTTTATTTTGAGAGAGGATTTCAATATCTCATACCCCTCTATAGGTGAAAAAATGGGCGGTAGAGACCACACAACCGTTATTCACTCCTGTGAGAAGATTAAGGAGGACGTAAAAACAAACAATGGGCTTTTAGAGGAAATAAACCAACTTAGATCAATGATTTCTTAGTTGTTCATATCTTGGGGAAAACACGTGTTTTATTTTGTGGAAAATATGGAGAATTTCCCGTAAGGTGTGAGAGGTTTGGGTTATCAACATTTAACCCTTAGTGATAACCACAAGAAGATTAAAAAATAATATTAATTCACGTTTATAAATAAGGTTTTTTTGGGTTATCCACTAATCCACACCACTAATAATAATCATCTTTCTTTAAACACAAATGAAAATAGAATGCATTAAAGAAAAAATTAGAGACGCAGTTAACCGAGCCGATAGGTTTTCTGGAAAAAATACAACACTTCCAGCACTATCTGGAATTTTATTAGAAGCAAAAAATTCTGAACTAAAAATATTTAGTACCAACCTAGATTTAGGAATTGAAATTTCTATACAAGCAAAAGTTTTTGAAGAAGGAAAAGTTTTAGTTCCAGCAACAACATTTTCTCAGTTTTTAACAAACTTAAGAGGGGAAAAAAGCGTAACACTAGAACTTAAGAATGATCTTTTAGTTTTTTCTTCCGAACTAGAGGATGTTAAATTTAAGACACTTCCAGTGGAGGATTTTCCTTTAATTCCAAAACAAGAGGCAGTAAAAAGTTTTAAAATTAATGCAAACGCGTTTTCTTTGGGATTAAAATCAGTTGTTTTTGCGGCCTCGGCCTCAAGTATGAAGCCAGAACTATCAAGTGTTTATGTTTATGGAGAAGATGATTCACTTGTTTTTGTTGGAACAGACTCCTTTCGTTTAGCGGAAAAGAAAATAAGAATAAAGGATTCTTTTGATGGGTCTGTTCTTATTCCATTTAAAAACGTAAACGAGCTTTTTAGGGTTCTTGATGGAATAAAAGGAGAGGTTGAATTAAAAATAAACAAAAACCAGATCGCGTTTAGTGGAGAGGGTTTTTACATAGTTTCAAGAATAGTTGAAGGCTCTTACCCAGACTACAGGCAAATAATTCCAAAAGAACCAAAAACAGAAATTGTTTGCCTCAAGGATGACCTAGAAAATGTTTGTAAGGCAACGGCACCATTTACTGATAGATTTCACCAAATATCTTTTGAAATTAATCCAACCAAAAAACTTTTTG
Organism: uncultured Candidatus Saccharibacteria bacterium; assembly: GCA_964364225.1. Lineage (GTDB taxonomy): Bacteria > Patescibacteriota > Minisyncoccia > Phycocordibacterales > Zambryskibacteraceae > 12-FULL-44-12b. The sequence continues at coordinate 33,710 of CAYIKP010000003.1, forward strand.
CTGTCTCGAGCAAGAATCAAGACACAGGAGAGCTTACAGAAAAAATTGAAGCAACCATTTCTGGTGAAGAGGTTTCAATAAATTTTAACCACAAATATGTTTCGGATGTTTTTCAGGGTACAAACAATGACAGCCTTTCGATTTCACTAAATGGAGCAGGCAAGCCCGCTGTGTTTAGGCCCATAGGAGACCCAAACTTTATTTACGTTATTATGCCAATGAACAGATAAGATGGAACCAATTGGGAATTATTTAAAAAGATTTCAAAAAATAGTCATATCTGCTGACTCAACAGAAAGAGCTTTTCGTGAAGCTAGCGAGCTGATTTTGAAAAACGACATCGGGTTTTTTACTTTGTCACAAAAAGGAAATACTTTATTTATAAGGGCTAGTTCTTCAGTTAAGAATGCCATTATTTTAAATGAAGAGAGAATCTTAAAAGAATTTAAAATGAGGTCCGGACTTTCGTTTACAACAATAAAATAACTTATTTAGAAATTGGGACGGAAAAAGAAACCCCGGATCTTTGAAGGCCAGAATCTACGACCTCAATTTTTATGTCAGCAAAAGGCGTTTCTATATTTTCAGGAACACCTATTAGTGGGGTGCTTGTGAACGGGCCAGTAAAAACAAGCAATCCGTTCAGGGATATGTTTATACGTATAAGATTGAAACCACCAGTCACCTTAATGCTCGTTGGTATAGTTCCTCCTCTTTTAACAACAAAATCATCCTGTGGGCTTATTAGGGCCACAGAGAGTGCTTTGTCGGCGGTGTGCACGGTGTCTTTTGTTGTTGGTATTTTCGGACTGGTTTCAATAATAGAATTTTCTCTAACCCACTTTCTTACGCCGTATTCCCAGTTATTAAACTGGGGGTCATTTTCTGGTTTGTTTGGAATTTCTCCACGAGGGTTTTCTTTTTGAACCCAATAAAGAATTGAGTGTATTCCACCACCAAAACGATCTTCTATTGCGTCCTCTGGAGTAAACTCTGTTGCTAGCCCACCAGAGATTCTATCTACCAACACAGACGTTCCTCCAAGCCATTTTCCACGAAGTACTGGTTTAAGTGTATGTGAATAATTTTTATCTATGGCAGGAAATGATTCATGTGGGGTTTTTGTTAAAATATAATCCATAAAAGCTCGCCACATTGGTGCAACAATAAAACCAGCAACCTTTTTTTCCATCGGAGTGTTGTTGTTGTTTCCTGCCCAAGCACCCAATACCACGCTTGGTGTGTATCCGATAATCCAAGCGTCTTTGTAGTCGTTGGTTGTTCCAGTTTTTACGGCCACGTCAGTATCTTGGAAATAAAGCGCACTCGTTTGTCCATAAGAAGGTGCGCGCGCGTCGTTGTTCGACAAGACATCAGAAACAAGAGACGCAATGTTTTCTGGTAAAACTCTTTTTGGGCGAGCCTTAAAGCTCTCTAGAGAATTGTTTTTGTTATCAAGAATTTCAAGAATTGGAGTTGGTTGATTCCTTATCCCACCAGAAGCAAAAGCACCATAACCGCTGGTTATCTCCAGTGGAGTTACCTCCCCACCACCCAAAACCAAAGTTAGTCCATATTGAGAAGCGCCACCCAAACTTTCCAAACCCATATTTCTTGCCAGAGATAGGGAATCTTCCAAACCAGCAAGATAAAGCGTTTTTACGGAAGTGATGTTTATAGATTGAGCCAAAGAGTTTCTCATTGTCATTGGGCCACGGAATTTGCCATCATAATTATCTGGGGAATAACAATTATTTTCACTCGTTTGGTTCTCTGGCCTGCATGCTGCCGCAAACTGAGTTTTTACATCAAAAAGAATTGTTTCTGGGGTGTAGCCCCTTAAGAAAGCTTGTGCATAAACAAAGGGCTTAAATGTAGACCCTGGCTGTCGATGTGCCGTTATAACATTAAAGTTTCCATCAATTTCTTTGTCAAAATAATCTCTAGAGCCAACCATTGAAAGTATTTGTCCGGTTTTTGGGTCTATTGCAATGAAGGCATCATTTTCCGCATTAAAGTTTTTTTTGTTTTCCAGGGCATATTTTTTTGCAATTTCTTCACCTTTGTTTTGCATTTCATAATCAAGGGTTGTGATCACACGAAGCCCCCCCGTTTCCAAAACATCATCTCCATATTTGTTTTTTAAGTAATCCGTAACATAAAAAACAAAGTGGGGGGCCTTTATTCCGGAAGATTGTTTTGGGTGAAAGGCAACCTTTTCAGTTTTTGCTTTTTCATACTCACTATCAGAAATAAAACCAGCACTTTTCATTTCAGCAAGAACGAGGTTTTTTCTCTCGTTAAGTTTTTCTAAATTGTTTCCGTAAGGAGAAAAAAAGGTTGGAGCTTGTGGAATTGCTGATAAATAAGCAGCCTCTGCCAAGGTAACCATGTTTGCATCTTTACTAAAAAAAGCCTCGGACGCCTCCTCCACTCCGTAAATATTTCCTCCATAGGGTATCTCGTTAAAATAAAGAGACAAAATTTCATCCTTGCTTAATACTTGTTCAAGTTTTATAGACAGAACTATCTCTTTAAGTTTTCTGGTTATGGTTTTATCGCTCGAAAGCAAAACGTTTTTTACAACTTGTTGGGTAATTGTTGATCCTCCTTGATGAAAACCCAACGAAGTTGTGTCTGCAATTAGAGCGCGCAAAAGTGAGGAAACCTTTATGCCTTTATGGGTATAAAAATCTTTATCTTCAATTGCAATGGCCCCTTTTTGTATATATGGGGAAATGTCAGATAGTAATATAGTCGTTCGCCTACTATTTTTTGATACGTCATATAAAAGGACCTCTCCAGTGCGGTCATATATTTTTGTTGACTGCTCTATGCGCCTTGAGTTAACCGATTCTAAGCCAGGTACTGAGAGGCTTGTTAGCCATAAAAGGAAAATACCAACAAAAAATAGTACCAGACTACCCATAGCAAGGGTACGGATTCTAGTTTTACGGTTTATCATTCGTATAATGATATCAAATCCCGTAGTGAGTTTTGATCTTGCTTCACTAAAATCACACTCAAGGCCTTGTTTTACACCTCCTCTTTGTCTCCGAAGCCACTCTTGAATCTCTCATCTTCCTCCTGCTCCTCATCTTCCTCCTCGTCCTCATCGAGTTCTGCGTCAATTAGCTCATCAAGAGAAGTTGTTTCTTCCTCTTCTTCCGGCAGTTCAACTTCATCCTCATCTTCCTCCTCTTCCTCTAATGGTTCGTCTCGAACATCATCATCGTGCATATTTTTATATAAATTCTTTATTTAATACCCCGTACGCCTTTTTTATCAAACCCAAAACTAAATGCAATACCAGAAAATTATTTTTGTGGATAAGAAAAGACAGCCCCCTTCAAGCTGTGTGTTAGTGCTACCGCGATAGCATCAAACTCATCATCAAGCCTCTTGCTTTTTATAACAGGAATTTTCATTGTTTTTGAAACAATAAATTCAATGTCTTTTTTTGATGCTTTTCCATACCCAGTTACACTGGCCTTTACTTCTTGGGGTGAATACTCAAATGCTTGTAATCCGTACCTCGAAGCCACCGATAGTATCACACCTCGCCCCTCTGCAACCTTTAGGGCGCTATTACGGTTTTGATTAAAAAAAAGTTTTTCTATCGCCAGAACCTTTGGATTAAATTTTTTTATAATTTTATTAAGTTCCAAAGACAAATGGGCAAGCCTTTTTTCATGACTCTCAGCCCTAAGTGTTTCTATACAACAAGAAAAAACCAGGGTTTCCTTACCGCGCGCCCCTTCAATAATTGCTACGCCAATTCTGTCAAAACCAGGATCAACCCCCAGTATCCTGATCTCGACGGGCCCCTTAATCGTTGGCATTTGTGTAGATGTTTTGAACATCCTCTAATTCATCCAATTCTTCTGCTAGTTTTGAAAATTTATTTTTTTCCTCTTCCGATAAGTCCACCTGCATAGAACTCTCATAACCATCATGAGTTTTTGTAAATGCCCACATTGCAGATCCAGGCACCGCTAATTCAAGCCCATTCTCAACAAGGGCATGTTTTATTTCTTGGGCGGCTTTGTTTCTGTTGTCGGTAAGTACCTCAATTAAAATTGCGCACCCGCCAGGACCATATGTTTCATAAATGATTGTTTCAAGATTTCCAGTGTCTCCCCCAGCACCCTTTTTTACAGCGCGATCAATGTTGTCGTTCGGCATATTTTCTGCCCGTGCCCGATCTACGACGGCCTTTAGAGAAGGGGAGTTTACATCGCCATTAACTTTTTTCGCCTCCACAGCAATGAGACGTGCGTATTTACCGAAAATTTTTGATTTCTGAGAGTCTGTAACCGCCTTTCTATTTTTTATTTTTGACCATTTATTATGTCCAGACATAGTATTAAAAGCTTATTTTTCTGGTATTTTCGTCTACAAAGAAGAGATTAACACGGAAAGTGTGCTCTGGCATTATAGAACTTACTTTTTCAGGCCACTCAACAATTATCAAGTTTTGGTTGTCTTTTATAAGATCAAAAAAACCAATATTTGCCAACTCCTCTGGCTTATCCAGTCTGTAGGCGTCAATGTGAATTAGTCTGTGAAATCTGTCGAATGAAATTGAATAGGCTTCCATTAAAAGGAATGTTGGGCTTTTTACTGAAGCAACAACCCCTAATTTTTTTGCCAAAACTTGGGTGAGGGTGGTTTTTCCAGCGCCCAAATTCCCAGATAACCCCAAAACAAAAGCGCCGGTCACTGGTTGGATCTTTATTTGCTCCAATAAAAGTAAAGCTACGACCTCTAAGTCTTTTTGAGACCTAACAATATGGGTTTTCATTAAGACTATTGTACAATTGGTTCATGGCAGATCAAAACAATACCTCCGCTCATGATTTTGATGAAGAGAAACAACCCCATCGCGTCGAGGATTTAAAAAAACACGAAGAAGAAGAGTTGGCGCGGGTGTTATCAGAAAAATATGGAATAGGCTATCTGGACCTTACTCTTCAACCAGTAAACATTGATGCTTTAAGAATAATTAAAGAAGAGGATGCGAGGGAAGCGGGGTTGGTTGTTTTTAACGAGGTAGATAAAAAAATAGATGTTGGAATACTTTCTCCAAACGATAGCAAGACCCTAAACGCAATAGAAATTTTAAAAAAACAAGGATTTATTCCAACGCTTTTTCTTGTATCACACCAAAGCCTGAAAAAAGTTTTTGATATGTATAAAGAACTTTCCTATTCCTTTGAAACCCATTCTGGTGCCCTGGATATTTCTAACGAGGAAATTGTTGAGTTGCTCAAAAAAACTTCATCTTTGAAAGATATAACAGATATGATTCAAACCGTTCTCTCTGCCAAAAAAAGTTTTAGAATTTCTAAAATTCTAGAAATTATTATTGCTGGAGCCCTAGCCTTAAAGGCCTCTGATGTGCACTTAGAACCGGAAGAAGCTTATGTACGCCTACGCTATAGGCTGGACGGGGTTTTACAAGATGTCCTTACTTTTGACTTGGAGACATACAAGCTTTTGGTTTCTCGTGTAAAACTCATTTCAAACTTAAAGTTAAACGTAACTTCTTCACAAGATGGTAGATTTTCTATAAAACTTCCTGACGGTGAAATAGAAATTCGTACATCTCTTTTACCAGGGGCTTATTTTGAATCAATTGTGCTTCGTGTTTTGAACCCGCGCTCGATTTCAGTACCACTTGATAGTCTGGGTATTCATCCGCACCTCCTAGACATTTTAATGAAAGAAATTGCCAAACCCAACGGCATGATTTTAACAACTGGACCAACTGGATCTGGAAAGACCACCACTCTGTATGCATTTCTAAAGAAAATACATACTTCTGAAATAAAAATAATTACTATTGAAAATCCAATCGAATATCATCTTCCTGGAATTGTGCAGACACAAACCAATGCCGATACGGGATATACCTTTGCAGAAGGTTTGAGGAGTGCTTTGCGCCAAGATCCAGACGTAATAATGGTCGGAGAAATTCGCGATTCAGAAACAGCGGAGATTGCCATCAACTCCGCCCTAACAGGACACTTGGTTTTCTCTACACTGCATACAAATAATGCGGCGGGAACTTTTCCAAGACTTATTGATCTAGGGGTAAATCCAAAAATTTTATCAAGCGCAATTAATATATCTATTGCACAAAGATTGGTTAGAAAACTTTGTTCGGCCTGTAGAAAAGAAATAGCCCTCGAAGATAGTCAAAAAGCTTTAGTAGAAAAAATAATTAATGGAGTACACAACAAAGAATTTTTCAAAAACGTATCAAAAGAAAAAGCGTTTGTTTCTGTGGGCTGTGACGTGTGCAACCATACCGGCTATCAAGGAAGGTTGGGTATTTATGAAGGAATAATTATGGATGGAAACATTGAAAAAGTTGTTCGTGAAAATCCATCAGAGCGAGAAATTTTTGATGCCTCACGCGAGCAGGGGATTTTGTCCATGACAGAGGACGGCATATTAAAAGTCCTTCAAGGCGTTACCTCTTTTGAAGAATTGGGAAGGGTGGTGGATTTGAACGCGGAATAGACGAGCTTAGTGGAAACATTTTCCAATGTATTTGGAGGCGCCACAAATATGTGTTTGACTTGGTTTTCACCTAGCCAAAATGGCTGGTCTGTGAATAATAAGCTCCAGGGAGATTAAGAGATCAAGAGCACAAATTTCCCAAACAACACTTTCCGAATTCATTCAAAAAGCTACCAGCTCTACTAAGGGAAGCACCAGAAATTCACGGGGAATACCAGAACATCCTCGTAAAGGCTTTTAATCCTGCCGAAACAGGACGTTGATTGGGAAATTTGTGCCCTGGATAGTATTATTTTTTATGCACAGGGCGAGAACACTAACTACCCTGTATACTATCACAGAGGAACATTTATGTCAAGTACACCCAAAAAGGAAATTTTAAGCGGTTTAGACACCGCAAGGCCAGACGATTTTCAAAAAATTGACTATGAGCTTCGCCCAGATAATTTTGTTGATTATGTTGGACAAGAAAATATAAAAGAAAACCTTTCTATTTTATTAACCGCAGCAAAACAAAGATCCCACCCCCCAGAACACTTACTTTTTTACGGTCCACCGGGACTTGGGAAAACCACACTTGCACATCTTGTTGCCAAAGAAACCGGATCACCAGTACGCGCAACATCGGGGCCCGCAATTGAGCGCGTTGCTGATCTTGCATCAATTCTTACAAACCTCACGCCAAATGAGATTTTGTTTATTGATGAAATCCATCGTCTAAACAAAACAATCGAAGAGGTTTTGTATCCCGCGATGGAATCTGGATCATTAGACATTGTTATAGGGAAGGGGCCTTCTGCTAGAACAATTGAGCTTCCTCTTCAACCATTTACATTAATTGGAGCGACGACAAGAATCGCCATGGTCTCTTCTCCTTTGAGGTCTCGTTTTTCTGGAGGAGTATTTCGTTTAGATTTTTATACCGAAGATGAAATAGCAAAAATTGTAAAAAGGTCCGCAAAAATATTAGGGGTTAATTTGGAGGAAGGAGCTGCTTCTGCTATTGCCAAAAGATCTCGTTTTACTCCACGCACTGCGAATTTTCTTTTGAAAAGGGTTCGTGATTTTGCACAAGTAAAAAATAAAGACTTGTCCGAAGAAACAGTTTTGGAGGCCCTTTCCATGATAGGCGTAGATGACATGGGGCTTGCTCCATCCGATAGACAACTTTTAACAAGTATTATCGAAAAGTTTTCTGGAGGGCCCGTTGGATTAGGAACATTGTCTGCATCAATGTCAGAAGACGAAGACACAATAGAAGAATTTAATGAGCCATATCTTATTCAAATAGGGTTTTTGGAACGTACACCAAGGGGTCGAGCTACTACAAAATCTGGAGAAAGTCATATGGAAAAACACGGAGTTAAAAGTAAGCACAGAAAACTCTTGTAAGAGAGATGAGTAAAGACAAAAAAAGGATTGTTCTTCTTGATACACACGCGATACTTCATCGTGCCTACCATGCACTTCCAGATTTTTCTACTTCAAAAGGTGAACCAACTGGTGCGCTTTACGGACTTATAACAATGCTCTTGAAAATTGCAGCGGATTTAAAACCAAATTACATAATCGCAGCACTTGATCTTCCGGACAAAACATATCGCCATGAGGCTTATAAAGAATATAAAGGTACACGAAAAGAAACAGAAGAGGCGCTAGTTTCACAAATAAAAAGAGCCCAAAGTGTTCTAGAAGCATTAAATATTCCTGTTTATTCAAAATCAGGCTTTGAGGCGGACGATATTTTAGGAACCGCAGTAGAGCAATTCAGGAAAGAAAAAGATTTGGAGGTAATTATTGCGTCTGGTGACATGGACACACTTCAATTAGTGCAGGGAGATAAAGTAAAAGTTTTTACACTTAAAAAAGGAATCAATGATACTGTTTTATATGACGAAAAAGCGGTTTTATCTCGTTTCGGGTTTTTACCAAAACTTTTACCGGACTACAAAGGCCTTCGTGGTGATCCGTCAGACAACATAATTGGAATTTCAGGAATTGGAGAAAAGACTGCAACCACCCTAATAACACAATTTGGTTCAATTGAAGATATTTATAAAAAATTAAAAAAAGATAGAGGTAGTTTTCTCAAGGAAGGCTTAACAGAAAGGGTGGTTGGTTTACTTGAAGAAGGTAAGGAAGAGGCAGAGTTTTCTAAATTACTGGCCACAATACGTAAAGATGCTCCAGTAGAAATTGATATTCCAAAGAGAGAATGGAAAGAAAGTATTGACCTTGATGTTTTGACTAAATTTTTACAAGACCTTGAGTTTAGGAGTTTAGTTACTAGGGTTCAAAAAGTTTTTGGTGCAAAAACTGAGGGAATGTTTTTGGAGAACGGAGAAAATATAGACAAAACAGAAACAGAATCAAAAATCCCTGAAGGGGAGTTAAGAGAAACGGCCGTTGGTTTATGGGTTGTTGATTCGAACATAACCAACCCAAAACTAGAAGACATTTTGAATTTTGGAAAAACGGGAAGTTTTGAATTGGCAAGAGAGCACATTTTCAAGGAGATTAAAAAAAGAAACTCCGAATTTGTTTTTGAAAAAATAGAGAAACCATTAATTCCGATAGTTGATGAAATGAACAGATATGGAATATTAATTGATAAAAAGTATCTCGGCGGACTTTCAGAGGAATTTAATAAAAAAATTAAAGTGCTAGAGAAAAAAATAATTGCACTAGCCGGTGAAGATTTTAATGTGGCCTCTCCAAAACAATTAGGTGTAATTCTTTTTGAGAAATTAAAATTAAAGTTGCCTCGTATAAAGAAAACCGCAACGGGCTCATATAGTACGCGTGAAGAAGAGCTTGTAAAACTAATTGATCAGCACGAGATAATCCCGCTTATTTTAGAGCACCGAGGGCTTTCAAAACTTACTGGTACTTATGTAGACGCCCTACCACCACTTCTAGACCCCCAAAATCGTCTCCACGCGACATTTTTGCAGACGGGCACCACCACAGGACGCCTTTCTTCTAAAGATCCAAATTTACAAAATATCCCAATATCTAGCGAAGATGGCAAAAGGATTCGTGGCGCATTTATTGCGGGTAAGGGTAAAAAATTATTAAGTTTTGATTACTCACAAATTGATTTGAGATCTGCAGCCATTCTTTCTAATGATAAAATTTTGGTGGATATTTTTAAAAGAGGGGAAGATGTTCATTTAGCTGTCGCCAGTGTTGTTTTTAATGTCCCAGAAGACAAAGTAAGCAAAGAACAACGCAGACAGGCAAAGACAATTAATTTCGGAATTTTGTACGGCATGGGAATAAATGCATTAAAACAGGGGCTAGGAACATCTAGAGAAGAGGCAGAAAAATTTTATGAGGAATACTTCGGAAAATTTGTTGGCCTTGCAAAGTATTTAGAAGATGTGAAAAGAGAGGCCTCAATCAAGGGATATACCGAAACTCTTTTTGGAAGAAGAAGATATTTTGAGGGATTACGTTCAAAAATTCCCTTTGTACGTGCAGGAGCGGAAAGGATGGCGATTAATGCGCCGATCCAAGGCACCACTGCGGACATTGCTAAACTTGCGATGGTTCACATTGACGAATATTTAGAAGAAGAAAATCTTAAAAATAAAGTTAATCTGATGCTTCAAATTCACGACGAAATGGTGTTTGAGGCAGACGAAGACGTTATAAAAAAGGTTGCTCCTAAAATTCTTTCAATAATGGAGAGTGTTGTTCCTAAAGAAAAAACACACGGAGTTCCTATTATTGCTAATGCATATATTGGTGCGCGTTTTGATGAGATGGAGTTAATCAAATGATTATAATTTTTTACGGACACACAAAGGGAGAGATTAGAAAAATTCTTGTTACCAAGAAGTTGCTAGATATCAACGACGAAATTCATTCAATAGATCCAACAAGTTGGGACAATGAATCTATTAGAGAAATTACACAAACCCAAGGTCTTTTTGTGGACAGAGAAATATTTTTTATTGACCATGTGGTTTCGGAATCAGAGCCAGAAGAAATTTTTAAAAATATAAAAACCCTAAAAGATTCTTCAAATGTGGTTGTATTTATTGAAGATGAACCAAGTAAAGCAACAGAAAAATTAGAAAAAGAAGCAGAAAATATCTTTAAAGCACAACAAAAAGTTGAAGAAAAACCCTTTAATGTTTTTTCATTAACTGACGCCCTTTTTGCTAGAGACAAAAAGAAATTGTGGATTTTATATCAACAAACACTTATCGAAGGATTGGATTTAGAATTTGATGTTCATCGCATAATTTTTTGGGGAGTGAAGATGCTTTCCTTAGCCAAAAACTATTCTTCTGCGGTTTCTGCTGGAATTAGTCCATTTGTATATAGCAAAGCTAAAGTTGGGGTAGCAAAATATAAGGATGGAGAAATTGAAAAAATATCTCAAGATCTTACAGAGATGGTGATTTCTGCCCGCCAGGGTGAAGATTGGGAGATTCTTTTAGAGAAATTTGTTTTGAGTATATAAGATCAGCCCTCTATACATGCCAGCATTCTACGTATGTGCTCATCCGGTATTCGGGTTTTGAAATAACTTTTTGTTAAATCTTTTGGATAATGATCTATTGGTTCAGAAGCAATATGTAGTTCATGTAGATTTTTTATAAACACCTCCACTACTTTGTCAAAATTAATAGTTTTATCTGCAAAATTTCCGATTAAAAAATGAGGAAGATTGTGAAATTTTGGGTTTCTCTTATAAGTCATCAATAAGCCCGTGACAGCAAAAAAAGTTCTGCAGTCTATTTGTTCAATTATAGTGTCTACGCGCTCTTTGGGATAATCAGATTCTTTTTGTAAGTACTCATTAAACTTTTTTGATTTCCATAGCGATTTTTCCAAGCCCAAGGTAGACATTAGTTTTAATAATGTGGAAATAGTTGAATATTTCTGTTGGTTTAAAAGTGATATGTTTAGGCACGTTGTGTTTATGAATGGCTCCATAGCTAATATGGCTTTACATCTTCTATCTAGTTTTGCGTTGTTTACCACCAAAAAACCAAATGACACCCCTCCGACAATATATTCACCCGCATCCAAGTTTGCAATTTTTTGGTCGAGATAGTTTGAGAACTTTTTTAAAGTCACAGTTCCGTTCAAAGGAGGGCTGTTTTTATGAAAACCAGGCAGGTCAATAAAATGTACTGTAAAAAAATCCGAGAGAAACTCTTCTAGTCCATGAAGCAATACACTATTGGTTGGGAATGAGTGAACTAAGACTAAGTGCGGTTTCATTTTTATGTTTGTCCGCCCGGCAGGAATCGAACCTGCGACCCTCTCCTTAAAAGGGAGCTGCTCTACCGACTGAGCTACGGGCGGATTTGGAAAAGCTTACAGGTTAAAGCTTAACGCTTCAAGCTCTAAAGCGGAAGGTCAAAAGCAATGAATCCAGCTCCAGTTAATAAGAGAGAAAGAAGTATCGCGCCTATTAGAGTATAAAAAACTATATCTCTAGAGACCAAAACGTCCTCTCGATACTCCACAAACCACTCTTTTATGGTTAAAGCTAAAAGTATCAGGGCTACGTATTGGGTGGAGAATCCCACTATTAAGAAAACCCCACAAACCATTTCGATTAACCCAAGAAGTAGAACTAATTGTTTAGCAGGCTTAACTCTAATTGCGTTTAAAAATATTGCCCATCTTTTTTTTTCCTTATTAAGTTTTAAATAGCCAGTATTTATAAAAATAAGACCAACAACAAGCCTAAGTATTAAAGGTGCGGCTAAGCCGAAAGAAAGTAAGTCGGGAAAAGGATTAAGCATTGGTGTATATTAACGCACAATGACACAGAAAGTGAATAGAACAGCTGTGGTTTTATTTGATTTAAGATCCTCTGAAAATGCAGGGGCTATCTGTCGTACAGCAGAGTGTGCCGGTGTTCAAGAAATGTATTGTGTGGGAACAACCCCGGCACATCTAGATAGGTTTGGACGAGTGAATAGAAAATTTATTAAAGCATCTCTTGGTGCAGAAAAAAATGTAAGAGTAGAAAAAGCGGACAACATTGCAAGTCTTATAAAAAAATTAAAAAAAGATAAATTTAAAATAATTGCACTAGAGCAAGATAAAAAAGCTATTGATTATAGAAAATTAACAACAAAAAATAATTTTGCATTAATTTTAGGAAACGAAGTTGGTGGAATTCCCAAAAAAGTTTTGGGCCAATGTGATGAAATTATTGAAATACCTTTGATTGGCAAAAAGGAATCTTTAAATGTTTCTGTGGCTTTCGGGGTTTCTATTTTTGAAATAATAAAAGACATTAAATAATAGAAACATAATAAAAATCAAAATAAATCCGAATTTTATTGATGCTATATTTTCTTCAAGAATAGATAAAGAGGTTGCACTTTTCGCTAAAAAATAAACGGCAGTAGTCCAGGTCACTGCTCCTAAAATATTTGCAAAAATTGCTTTTGCCCAAGGTATTCTAAAGACTCCAGCTGCTACTTGGCTAGCAATACCGGCACCTTGTATAAATTTTGATAAAAAAAGCACTTTAACCCCGTGTTTCTTAACAGATTTCTCAATTTTTTTAAAATGATCAAGGTTGTTTCTAATTATCCAAAGTCTCCCTACCCTTTCTTGTCCGAGCCGCCTCGCTAACCACATCCAAAATATATCAGTTAGGGGAGTGCCGAGCATGGCAGTAATCAAAATTAAACCCAAAGAGAAGTCTCCACTTATTCCTAAATACATTACGGGTATTAGAGCTGCACTGCCCATAAAACAAATAGACACAACAATTATAAATAGATGTAGCATCAGTTCATTCTACTTGAATAATTTTTGGTGTGTTGGGCAAAAATGTGAGGATCTGGCCCCAATTAGCTCCCTTTTAATGGTTCCATTACAACCACGCTTTGAGCAGCGCTCTTTAGTTTTTCTATAAGCGTTATGTTTATTTTGAAATTTACCCCGTTCGCCATAAATGTTTCGATAATCAGACATTGAGTCGCCACCAAAATCAATTCCCTTTTTTAAAACTGACCGCACGTCTTCAAAAAGTTTTTTCAATTCTTTTTGGGGAATCTTTGATGAGTTTGATTGGGGATGAATTCCAGCAAGCCACAAACATTCATCTGCATAAATATTGCCAACCCCAGCGACTATTTCTTGGTCCATCAATGTTTGTTTGATTGGTTTTTTTTCTTCTGTTATTAATTCCTTAAACTTTTTAAAATCTATTTGGAGCGCATCAATCCCTAAATGCGCCAACTCTTTGTCCTCTTCGTATTTTCCAGTATCAATCAAAGTTACTTTTGCAAATTTACGCATATCAGAAAAGGCCAACTGTTTTCCACCAGGGAGGATAAAAATCAAACGAATAAATCTATTGAATGGGTCTGCAAGCATGGAAGTATTATCTTTTGGTTTCCAAATTTCTTTTTTATCGCCATTCTTTATTCCTGATTCATTATTCACTTTTCGGTATTCTCCGAAAAGCAAATGCCCAGTCATTTTCATATGAATAAGAATTGTTTTTCCATTACTTAATTCAATAAGCACATTTTTTCCCACACGCACCGATTTTCTTATTGTCGTTCCAACAATTTCTTTTTTAAACTTTTTAAAAAATAAAGGATTTTTTATATTGTCTTTACCTGCATGAAAAGGGGAGTTGTATTCTGTCCAAACATCTAGGATTTTCTTACCTCTTACAGTTTTATTTAAACCATCAACGGTTGTTTGGACTTCAGGTAGTTCTGGCATATAAGTAGAGTATAGTTTCTAGTTGTTAGTTGCTAGCCCACACTCAAAACTTCTAAAATTCCCTTAAAATAAGCCACATAATAACCCTTGACAAACCCACTATTTAGGTATATGTTACTGTAAGTTCCTTAAAGGCAAGCTCTAGGTTCGCCGACCGGCGAATAAGGAGTATGCCAAAATGAAGAGGTGCAACATGGCACGACCGAAAAGCGAGTTCCTGAAGGCGGTGGGCACGGGCTGGGAGATTTTCCAAGCCATCGTAAACGAAGTTCTCTCGCTTGGTGGAAACGACGAACATCTTCGTCGGGTTCTCACCAGCAAGACGCTTCGCAAGCAGATCGCCGAGCTCATCATCGGCACGACCAAGAAGGTCAGTCAGTTCCCGGTCTGGAAGACCGTGAAGCTCGGTACTGGCATCAAGTCGGCCGATGACTTCCGCTCTGCTATCAAGCGGGCGGGTTACCGCATCAGCGACTGGGCGAACGACATCCTCGGCAAGCCCGCATTCAGCGTGGCGAGCAAGGAGATGGAAGTTGACCTGGTCAACGTTTCCGTCGCCGAACTCGGTTTCGCGAACGACGCCAGCAGGAAGGAGATCTACGATCGGGCAATTGAGCTCGGTCTGGAGCTCTGTCCGGCAGAGGTTGGTCCCCAACTGCGTTTGCAGTACAAGGATCAGTCTCACAGTGAGTGGCTCGTCATCGCCATGGAACCCATCGTCGCTTCGGACGGCGGTCTGCTCGTGTTCCGCGTTGATCACGACGGGGGCGGAGTGTGGCTGGACAGCCACGGCGGCCATCCTGGCCGCGTCTGGGGTGCTGGCAGCCGCTTCCTCTTCGTTCTTCGCAAGTAAGCACTTGGACTTAAGAACCTCGGGTCTCTTCAGACCCTTGGAACTTGGTCTCGGCGGCATCCCAAAAGGGTGCCGCCGGTTTTTTTGTATATAATATTTCTGGCAGTAGGTGAATATGTGAGAGATTAAGATTTCTCACTACCGAAACCAGTATCCATACATTGAGAATATTTCCGACCAAGGTTTGGAATAGAGTGGTGTATGTAGAAACTTCAAAAAATGAAGATACTTGGTATAGAACACTGTGTGAGTTTAGCTCACGAATAAGATTCAACCCCGAGGGTATTCAAGGGGTGGTGGCACAGAAGGTGCTCTATACACAATCGATTCGGACGGCGGTCTGAACGTGTTCAACGTTGAACACGACAAGGACGAAGTGTGGCTGAACAGCAACAACGGCCATCCTGACAACGTCTGGAATGCTGACAACCGCTTCCTCTTCGTTCTTCGCAAGTCTCATCATTTCTCTCCCACTTTTTTGGTGGGAGAGTTTTGTTTAGAAAGTTGTCCATTCCAACCACCAAGCATTTTTCCAACTTCAGAGATTTTTACTGAAAGAGAAATATATTTTTTGTTATCAATAGATTTTGTTTCCCAAAGGACTAACAGGAGAACTTTTAATGTGTCTAATTTTCTGATCGCGAGCCGAACATAAGGTTGTTTTTCTTCACGACTTAAAAAACTCGCCTGAGCTATTGCTTCAATATCTTCTACAAATAAGTTGTCTATTCTCTGACCCAAAGAATGACGATGAGTTTTCGGTAGCGTCTGATAGTATTCAAACCAAAGCAGGTAAGTATTTTTTAGCGCCTGTAAAACTGGTAAAAACTGCGGGGGGGGGGCAAATCTGCCCCCCCGCCGCCACAGGAGAAGCCGTTGAAAATAGTCGTCATACAGTTGGCAAATTACACACTCGCATTTTTCATGTGGATGATAGCCGGAAGAATTCTGCTCTCCTTTTTTATAAGGAACAAGGAGAACATAATGAACAAGTTCTTTGTTAAATTTACAGATCCTTTATACAACATAACGAGGAGGCTGATCCCGTTCGCAAAAGAGAGCTGCATCCCGCCCCTCTCCATTTTTCTTGTTATATTCGTCCGTCTTTTACTTATAATAATTACAAGACCTGAAATCAACCTTTGTCCTAGATACAAATAAACTTAAGGCGG
>CAYIKP010000004.1:0-31968 GCA_964364225.1 uncultured Candidatus Saccharibacteria bacterium
GTTGCAGGCGTTACAGCTAATGTAATTCTTGCTTGGATACTTCTTTCTATCACTTTGATGATAGGAACCTTTGAGGCAGTACCAAAAGGTAGTGTTCTTCCAGATGGAGCCAAGGTCATGATTTTGGGAACCATTCCAAATTCTCCCGCACAAAATGCTGGGGTTTCTGTGTTTGACGAAATTCTAAAAATAGAATCAGGAGAAAAAAGTGTTAATCCAAAAACCGCGGAAGAAGTTGTAGCATTTTTGGAAAAGTATCAGGATGAAAAAATAAACTTAACGGTTTTGAGGGAGGGTAATGAAGTTCAAATAAAAGATTTAGAGACAGTGGCTGGGTTATCACCAGATAAAAAAGCACTTGGAATTGGTGTAGAAACCGTTGTTAAAAAATCCTATTCATTTTTTGTAGCTTTATATAAAGGTATAGATTTGACTTGGGAAACTCTAAAAGCAATCACGGTGAGTGCTGGACATGCCTTCAGTAATATTTTTCAAGGCAAAGGTGGCCTAATAGAAATTGCTGGCCCTGTGGGTATTGGAAAAATTGCAGGAGAGGCAAGGCGCCTAGGTTTAGTTTCAATTCTTAATTTCGCAGCGTTTCTCTCACTTGATTTGGCAATAATAAATATCTTGCCATTCCCAGCTCTTGATGGTGGAAGGGTAGTCTTTACTATTTTTGAGTGGATTACAGGGAAAAGGGTTCCCACAAAAGTGTCCCGCGCAATTCATGGGGCGGGTTTTGTGCTATTAATTTTACTAATGATAGTTGTTACAATTCACGATATATCTAAATTTTTTTAAATAATATGAGCCTTGAAGAACCAAAATTTTCTGAGACTGAAATTTTTAAAGTAAAAATGGCTATTCAAAGTGAGCTAATCAGAAGAGCATTGCCGACAGGCGACAAAAGCACAGAAAGTAAGCTTGATTGGATAACTTTAAATGCTCCAAAATTTGCTGAACTTTTTGAACAACGATTAGCTGAAAATCCAAACTTGATTGATGAATATTACGAAAATCCAACCACAGTTATTCAAAGTTTTGAGCCACCGCTTTGGGCAGGTAATGTGAGGGAAAAAGCTGCATAAATATTTGAAGGGCTTTGTTTTGGGGTGAATTTTGAAGTATTATTTAAACCAATGAGACAAAGCCAACTTTTTACTAAAACAAGAAAAGAAGCCCCAAAAGACGAGGTGGCAAAAAATGCAGAGCTTCTTATTCGTGGAGGGTTTATTCACAAAGAGATGGCGGGGGTTTACTCATATTTACCTCTTGGGTTGAGAGTGATAAAAAATATTGAAAAGATTATCAGGGAAGAAATGAACGCTATTGGAGGTATAGAGATGAAAACATCCGTGCTTCAAAATAAAGAAGTTTGGGAAAAATCTAATAGATGGGACGATGCAGTAGTAGATAATTGGTTTAAAACAAAACTAAAAAACGGAGGGGAGGTTGGTTTGTCGTTTACCAATGAAGAGGCCTATTCAAATATTTTAAAACAGTATGTTTCTTCCTATAAAGATTTACCAGCATACCCCTACGATTTCAAAGAAATTTTCAGAAATGAGACAAGAAGCAAATCTGGAATTATGCGAGGCAGAGAGTTTTATTGGAAAGCTTTGTACTCATTTTCTAGAGATGAAATAGAACACAATAAATTTTATACAGAAGCAACAGAAGCTTACAAAAAGATTTTTACTCGTGCGGGTATAGGAGATAAGACTTATTTAACCTATGCATCTGGCGGGACTTTTTCAAAATTCTCTCACGAATTTCAAGCGGTTTGTGAGACAGGAGAAGATAATATTTATATTCATACAGATGACGATGGGAAGGGGCTTAAAATGGACGAAGGCCACGTAGCTATAAACAAAGAAATTTTCACAGATGATTTGAAAAAAGATTTAGGCCTTTCAGGAGATTTTGTTGAAAAGAAAGCAATTGAAGTTGGAAATATATTTTCTCTCGGAACTAAATTTTCAGAACCATTTGATTTGAAATATAAGAATGAAAAAGGTGAAGACATAATGGTTTTCATGGGTTCTTATGGAATTGGCTTGGGACGCCTTATGGGTACAATCGTTGAGCTTTTGTCGGATGAAAGAGGAATCGTTTGGCCTAAGGAGGTAGCTCCATTTAAAATGCACATAGTTTTGATTGAAGGAGAAAATACTCGTGCTGAGGCAGATAAACTTTACAAAGAGCTAACCGATGCTGGGGCGGAAGTACTTTATGATGACCGTGATTTAAGAGCAGGAGAAAAATTTGCTGACAGCGATTTAATAGGTATTCCAACTAGAGTTATTGTGAGCGAAAAATCTCTAGAAAAGGGTGGTTTTGAACTAGTTGATAGAAAGTCAGGAGAGAGTAGAATTGTGGGCGCTTCAGAGATTCTAAAGGAAGCAAAATAGATGGCTGAAAAGAGGGAAATAGGCATACGCGAGCGCATAAGAAGATCGCTTTCAAACGATATTGGTATTGACCTTGGAACAGCAAATACTCTTGTTTATGTAAAAGGCAGAGGGGTGGTTTTAAATGAGCCGTCTGTTGTTGCTGTAAATCAAAAGACTGGTGCAGTTGTTGCAATAGGAAAAGAAGCTAGAGATATGTTGGGGAGAACTCCAACGCACATTGTTGCAGTAAAACCAATTGTTGACGGAGTTATTTCTGATTTTGAAGTAACAGAAGAAATGATTTCGTATTTGATTTCAAAAGCTCAAGAAGGGCATAAAAAAATATTAGGCCCTAGAGTGGTGGTTGGAGTTCCATCGGGAATAACAAATGTTGAGATTCGTGCAGTAAGAGACGCTACACACAATGCTGGAGCAAGCGAGGTTTACATAGTGGAAGAACCTATGGCTGCAGCAATTGGAATGCGTCTTCCTGTGAAAGATCCTGTGGGCAATATGGTTATTGATATTGGTGGGGGAACAACAGATGTTGCTGTAATTTCACTTTCTGGAATTGTTCGCGCAAAAAATATTCGTCTGGCTGGAGATGTTTTCAATGAAAGCATTGTTTCTTATATTAGAAATGAATTTAAAGTTTTGATTGGAAACAAATCCGCAGAGGAAATAAAAATGGCCATTGGTTCAGTGATGCTTGATGATGACGGAACAGAGGCGGTTGTTAGGGGGAGAGATTTAGTTACAGGTTTGCCTCGCGAGGTAACGATTACAGATACAGATATTCGCGAAGCGATTGGCTCTTCAATAGGAGCCATTATAGAGGGAGCCAAGGAAGTTTTGGAGACTGTTCCGCCAGAGATTCTCTCTGACGTTATGCATAGGGGGGTTTATATAGCAGGAGGAGGAGCCCTTTTTAAGGGTCTTCCTGAGCTTTTAGAGCATGAGCTTAAGATTCCAGTACATGTGCCCCCAGACCCCCTTTTAGCAGTAGTGCGGGGTACAGCAGCAATCCTTGAAGATATTCCTTATTGGCAAGATGTTTTAATAGACAATGAAGATGAAATTTCAATCACCTCGTAGACAAGCGCCATTAGGCTATAGGTTGAAAAATATAATTATCATTGGTTTTCTTCTAGCCATTTTTTTCTTAACGCCATTTTTTAAAAATATTTTAGTTTCTTGGTATTCAACTAGCGCTTGGTTTATTAGGGAAGCTACCTTTTCAACTATTGAAAAAATTTGGCATCCGTGGGGAGCGATTGCTACGCAAGAAAATTTAGTATTTCAAAATGCCAGTCTTCAAATTTTGGAAAAAGAAAATAAAGATTTAAAAGCACTTCTTGGTAGAAAAGATTTGTCTACCAGCGTTTTAGCCAGAGTTTTAGTAAAGCCACCACAATCTGCTTACGATGAAATGGTGGTTGATGTGGGTATTGGTCAAGGCGTTGAAACAGGTGGACAAATTTATGATGAAAATGGTGCTTTGATTGGAAAGGTGTTGGAGGCGTCAAACTTTTTTTCTAAAGTAAAATTGTTTTCTTCTCCGGGGGTTGAAGTGGAAGGAGAAATACTAAGGAGAGGGGTCATTGTAACGCTCCTTGGCCAAGGAGATGGATCTTTTACGGCAAAAGTACCAAGAGATTTTGATATAAAAGAAAACGATATTTTTATCATTCCTGGACTAAAGAGTCGTCCACTTGCTAGCGTAGTTAAAATTGAGGGAGATGCAGAAGATTCGTTTAAAAATATTTTTGCAAAAGGTTTTTTTGAACCACGTTCTCTCACTTGGGTATTTGTAGAAAAAAGATAATTATGAATAGAGATTTATTGGTAAAAAGAATTTGGTTGTTTTTAGGGATAATGCTTTTAAGTTTTTTTATTCCTTGGCAAATAACTGCATTCATTATGATTATGGTGGCACTTCTATTACCAACACCCATTGAATATATATATTTAGTTGTTGGTATATTTGGTGGCGGTATCTTTTCTTTGGTTTGGTTTTTGGTTGTTATTTTTGGTTTTTTCTTTCGTGATCAAATTAGATTTAACCCCAGGTAGTAGAACATAGCTAGCTACGGGGCGCGCGTCTTTTCTTATTAGTTTATTTCCTACATAATGCTCTCCAATGAGGATTTCTAGAAAACTTAAGAAATTATTCAAACTCGGGAGCCATCACGGTGTTGAGATAGACCCTGATCAAATACTTCTTGATAGCTCAAATTTAACAGACTCAAATCTTCAAAGGATGGAAGGAAGATTGATCGCCCCCCTTGAGAGAAGCTCTTATATAATTTTCTTTGGTGTTTTATTTATCTTAGGATCTATTGCTGTTGGTCGTCTTGCTTATTTACAAATAGCTAATGGAAGAGATTTTGCAAAAAGATCGGCTACTAATTCATTAGAAAAAACAATTGTTTTTTCTAATAGGGGAATTATTTTTGACAGAACAGGGGACATTATTGTTGGAAATATTCCAACCCAAAAAACCAACTTAGAAAAACCCACATGGAGTGACAGGGGCTATGGAACTACTACGGGGCTTTCTTCGCTCATAGGTTTTGTTTCTTATCCAAAACTAGATTCAAGTGGTAATTTTTTTGATACTGAATTGGTTGGTAAGGGTGGGGTTGAAGAATATTATGATGATGTTTTATCAGGAAGAAACGGCACCCTAATTAGAGAGAAGGACGTGAAAGGAAAGACCGTCTCTGAGTCTTCAATTGTAAATCCTAAGGATGGAATTAATATCAAACTTTCAATAGATAAAAGAGTGTCCTCTAGACTTTTTGAAGAGTTGAAACAATTGGCGGGAGAAAGGGGTTTTAGTGGCGGGGCTGGAGTGATAATGGATATAGAGACAGGGGAAATTTTAGCCATAACATCATTCCCAGAATTTGATTCTCAAACAATGACAGATGGAAAAAATAAATCTGCAATTTCTTCATATCTCACAAATTCTAAAAATCCATTTTTAAATAGAGCGGTACAAGGCCTTTACATACCGGGCTCTATAGTAAAACCATATTTAGCAGTAGGGGCTCTTGAGGAAAAAATTGTTGACCCCTTAAAACAATTTTTAGCAAATGGTCAAATTACTGTTCCTAATCCGTATGACAAAGAACGCCCAACAATTTTTAAGGACTGGAAGGTTCATGGACTTGTTGATATGCGCAGAGCTTTGGCAGTTTCTTCTAACGTTTATTTTTTTACCATTGGTGGTGGTTATGAAGGGCAGAGAGGTTTGGGTATAAAAAATATAGAAAAGTACATGAGAATATTCGGATTTGGTGAAAAAACAGGGGTGGAAATTGATTTTGAAGAAGAAGGTGTTGTTCCAAGTCCAGAATGGAAAAAAGTTAATTTTAATGAAGAAGATTGGAGATTGGGTGATACATACAATAGTTCAATAGGACAGTATGGATTTTTAGTCACACCAATTCAGGCGGTTCGTGCTGTGTCTGCAATTGCCAATGGTGGTTTTTTGGTAATACCTACAATTATTGCTCAAGGAAAAGAAAACGATCCCCTGAAGAAAGCAATGCTTGAAAAAGGCATAAAAATTGGAAAAAATGAAAAACAAGTTTTGCCAATAGCTAGAGAAAATCTACAAGTGGTAAAGGAAGGAATGAGAAAGGGGGTCATAGAAGGGACGGCCTCTGGCCTGAATATTCCCGCAGTTGTTGTGGCAGCTAAAACAGGGACTGCGGAGCTAGGGGTCACAAAGCAGGCAGTAAATTCATGGGTTACCGGTTTTTTCCCTTATGAAAGCCCCAAATATGCCTTTGCTATAGCTATGGAGAGAGGCAGTAGGGCAAATACTGTGGGCTCAACATATGCCATGAGAAGGCTCCTAGAATGGATGAGTATTTATACTCCTGAATACCTAAAATAATTAGCTTGTTTTTTATATTTGTGCCTATATAATGCGTTCTTAATATGCAAGAAGACAAAACTTATCTAACAGCCGAAAAGCTTGCGGAATTTAAAACAGAACTTGAATTCCTTACTCGCACAAAAAGAAAGGAAATAGCAGAATCGCTTGAGTACGCCAAAGCGCTCGGAGATCTGTCTGAAAATGCTGAATATCACGAAGCGCGCGGAGAGCAAGCGTCTGTTGAAGATAGAATTTCAAGACTCGAACAAATCTTAAAAAATGCAGTTCTTATAGAGGTTCATGATACAGGTAAGGTTTCTATAGGTTCTAAGTTTACCGTTAGAAAGGTTGGTGAAAAAGAAAAGAAACAATTCACAATAGTGAGCCCTGAAGAATCTGATGCTAAAGAAGGAAAGATTTCAGTAAAAAGCCCAATTGGTCAAGCAGCGTATGGAAAAAAGAAAGGGGACGAATTTTCTTTCAAAACCCCATCAGGAGTAATGAATTACGAGATAGTTTCTTTAGAATAAGATAAAATAAGAGGACTATGGCGTCCTTAGAGGAAATAAGAATTGAGCGAGAAAAAAAGTTAAAGCTTTATGAAGAAAAGCGTGGTAGTGCTTATCCCGCAAAAACTTCTAGAGATTTTCAATTAAATGAAGTTGTTGATACTTTTGACAAACTTTTAAAAAGAACAAAACCAACAAGCATTGCTGGCAGAGTAATGAGTTTGCGTCCACAAGGAAAAATTGTTTTCTTTCACATTGATGATGGCACAGGGAGATTCCAAGGTTTTCTAAAAAAAGCCGGAGGCCCTGAGCATGCCGAAGGAGGAAAGAATAAAGGAATCACTGATGAAGATTTTGATCTATTTTCAAATACCGTTGATGTAGGGGATTTTGTAGAAATCACAGGAAAATTATTTTTAACAAAAAGAAACGAAAAAACATTGGAAGTAAAAAATTGGAGAATGCTTTCTAAGGCACTCCGTCAACTTCCAGAGAAATGGCACGGCCTTCAGGACATGGAGGAGCGTTTCAGACATAGATATTTAGATACATTAATGAATGAGGATGTTAAAGGGCGTTTTTTAAGAAGAGCAAAGATGGTAGAGGCCATAAGAGAGTTTTATTTAAAAGACGGTTTTGTTGAGGTTGAG
This sequence comes from uncultured Candidatus Saccharibacteria bacterium, assembly GCA_964364225.1. Taxonomy (GTDB): domain Bacteria; phylum Patescibacteriota; class Minisyncoccia; order Phycocordibacterales; family Zambryskibacteraceae; genus 12-FULL-44-12b. The sequence continues at coordinate 7,442 of CAYIKP010000004.1, forward strand.
GTACCTTATTTGCAACCTTTAGCAGGAGGTGCCACTGCAAGGCCATTTACTACACACCACAATGCTTTTGATATTGATTTTTATCTTCCGGTTGCACAAGAACTTTATTTAAAAGAGCTTCTCGTTGGCGGATTTACCAAAGTTTTTGAAATAGGAAGACGTTTTAGAAATGAAGGAATAGATGTAACTCATAATCCAGAATTTACTATGCTCGAGTCCAATGAATCGTATGCCGATAAAGACTCCCAAATGGAGTTCATAGAGAAACTTTTTAAATTTGTTGTTAAAAAAGTGATAGATAAAACCGCAATTTCTTACGATGGACAGTCTATTGATTTTAAAAAGAAATTCGCAGTAGTTACTTTTTATGACCTCTTAAGAACCCATGCCCTTATTTCAAATCCAGAAGAAATTACTAGAGACGAGGCAAAAAATACAGCCCTTCGTTTAGGTGTCGATGTTGCGCCAAGTGAGTCTCTGGAAAAAATATTAGATTCTATTTATAAAAAAGTTGTTAGACACAAATTAATCCAACCAACATTTATTATTGACTATCCTGTAGCAATGAACCCCTTTGCAAAAAGAAAAGAAAATGATCCGTCATTAATTGACCGCTTCCAACTTGTAGTTGGTGGAATGGAATTAGTAAATGCATTTTCTGAATTAAATAATCCGATTGATCAAAAAGAAAGATATTCCGCAGAAGATAAAAAGAAAGAGGGTGGAGAACATGAGATTTCGCCATCGGATTTGGAATATCTAGAATCAATGGAATATGGCATGCCACCAAATGGGGGAATTGGAATTGGAATTGATCGATTAGCAATGCTTTTAACAGACGTCAAAAACATAAGAGAAGTAATTTTATTTCCTACGCTAAGACCAAGAGTTAAAGAATAATTCTATAAGGTTTAAAAAACTGATAATATGTAAAAAGATCACGTACCCTCAAGGGAGGTTATATGTTTGCATTGAACGGGGATACAAAAGGGAAACAAAAGACAGTTGCTTGTGGGGCATTGGATGAAACTACGGATGTGTTTCCTAAGACACCAAAAGGGAAATCACAAAGAAAGCCATCGCCTGTTGTTCCACGTAAGTTGGGCGACGAACCAGAGCTACTTCTCAAAGAAGACTGAAAAAGCCCCCCACTTATGTATAAGTGGGGGGTGAACTTTTAAGTGAACGAGTGAAGTAAGGTTTAAAAAACCTTTATACTTGACAAATCATATACTATATGATAGTATACATGGGTACAGTTCTTAACATTCTCTAAAACGGGGGTGGACAGTGTCCTTCGCTCTTCTGGCAGGAATCGTCTCACTTTTGGCATATTTGCCACTTGTGAAGGCGTGGCAGAAGGGGGACTTTGTCCCTCATCGTGCCACATGGATTATCTGGTCCATCACTTCGGGTTTAACAGCCCTTGCGATGAATCAGGGTGGTGCAGGCTTGAACATCCTGACTCCAATCGGTTTCCTAATCGGTTCTGGATTCATCGCCACCCTTGCATTCAAGCGAGGGGTAGGTGGATGGGAAACTTTGGACAAGGTATGCATCACGATTTCAGCCATTGGTATTATCTTTTGGTTGAAGTCTGGGAGTCCTACACAGGGACTCCTCTTCCAAATCCTTGCTGATGCCGCCGGTGGAATACCGACGATTATCAAGGCATGGAAAGAGCCAGATTCAGAGTCGCCATTTGGGTGGATGATTTTTCTGGTCGGCGGGGTACTTATGTTTCTCGCTGCTAAAGACTATTCATTCATCGAGATTGGCTATTCATGCTTTCTGGTAGTTTTCCAAGGCATCATGGTGGCTTTCCTCTTCCGAGGGAACTACCCGTTAAACTTGCTCAAGAAGAAGTAGGGAATGTGTGTGAAAAGCGCCGAGACGAAAGTCTCGGCGTTGTTTTTTATACAATATTGACACCAAGTAAATTTAATTTTATAGGTGGAAATTAATGTAGAAATGTGGATAACTATGTCACATAGTGGGACATAGTGGGTTTATACTATACTCTAGTGGGATGAAGTGGGATACCCGCTAAAAACAATCTCGTTCAACCGAGATTGATATAAAAAAGCCAAATGCTTATCGGAGAATTTACACATGTGCTTGATGACAAAAAAAGAATTTCGTTGCCGTCCAAATTTCGAAAGGAAGTTGGAAAAAAAATTGTCATCACTATCGGTCTAGACAAATGTCTCTGGCTTTTTTCCCTTAAGCAGTGGCAACAACTATCGAAGAAGCTCGCGAACTTAGGACTTGGACAATCTGATAATCGTCAATTTACAAGAGCGTTGTTCGGAGGAGCAGGAGAGATAGACGTGGATTCCGCGGGGCGCATATTACTGCCTGAATATTTGTGTGATCATGCAGGGCTCCGTTCCAAAATAGTTTTTGTAGGAATTCACGACAGAGTGGAATTGTGGAATGAAAAAGAGTGGCAGTTGCATAAGAAAAAAGCATTAGAAAAAGCAGACACGTTGGCAGAAAAGCTTGGCAATCTCGGCACTCTCTAAAATGACACAACACACTCCAGTTCTTTTACAGGAGACGATAGATAATCTGACGCTTCTTTCCGGTCAAACAGTTCTTGATGGAACATTTGGCGGAGGAGGACATTCGGAATTAATCGCAGAAAAAATAAATCCTCAAGGCACATTAATTGCATTTGATGTTGATGAAAAAAGTCTTTCAATTGCAAAAAAAAGAATTGAAGACAAAGGTTTAGAAATCACAGTTCATGCAATTAACGAAAACTTTAGAAACATTGATGATGTTCTAAAGAATTTAGGAATAGAAAAAATTGACAGGGCACTTTTGGACTTAGGTTTTTCAAGTGATCAAATGGAAGGAGAGGGAAGGGGTTTTTCTTTTAAAAAAGATGAACCGTTGCAAATGACCCTTTCCGGAAAAGGAGATTACACAGCAATTGATTTCCTAAACACAAAAAATGAGGAAGAAATTTCTCAAGTGCTTATGGAATACGGAGAAGAAAGTTTTGGAAGGCAAATTGCTAGTGCAATTGTTGAGAGAAGAAAAGAAAAACCAATCACAACCACAGGAGAACTAGTAGAGATTATAAAAAGTGCAACTCCAGAATGGTATGCGTATAAAAAGATTCATCCTGCGACCAGAACTTTCCAAGCAATTCGTATAGCAGTAAATGATGAATTAGGCGCATTAAGGGAATTTCTTTCTAAAGCGCCCCAGATTATGGACAAACACGGGAGATTAGCCCTAATCACATTTCACTCTCTAGAAGACAGAATTGTTAAACAAAAAATGAGTGATTGGGAGAAAGAAGACATAGGAAAAAGGGTAAAAAGAAGTGTATTTAAGCCATCTAGAGAGGAAGTTTTATCAAATAGAAGGTCGAGAAGTGCGAAATTAAGAGTTTTTGAATTTAATTAAATGACGCAAGCAATAGCAATAGTACAAAGAAATAGACATACATCACAGGTATTTTTAGCCATTGCTTCAATTTTTGTAGCTATATATATACTTAGTGTAATTTCAATAGTAAGAGAAACATCAATTCGTGCTCATGCAGAGGCGGAGATTTCTAAGCTTGCGTCTAATGTTGGTGATTTGGAATTTGCATATATCAGCATGAAGAATAATCTAAAAGAGATAAATCTAGCCGACTCAGGGCTTGTTCCTGTTTCAGAACTTTCTTATATTTCAAGATCTGGCAACGCAACAGCGCTCGCCATTACTTCAATAAAGACCCAGTGATAATTTAATGGCACTTTACTCTGGAAGAATAAGATTTTTTTCCATTGCGATATTTGTTTTCGGACTGCTTCTAATCTCTAGGCTTTATGTTCTTCAAATAGTTGAGGGTAGTGATTATATGGCGCTTGCTGATAGACAATATATTAGGTCTACATTTGATTATTACGATAGAGGCTCAATATTTTTCTCCAATAAAGACAGTACTCTTGCTCCTGCCGCGTCTTTAAAAAATGGTTTTATTTTGACCGTACATCCAGATGAGGTAAGTAGTGCAGAAGATATTTATACAAAACTAAATCCAGTTTATCCGCTTGATTTAGCCGATTTTTTATTAAAAGCTAATAAAAAGGGGGATCCGGAAGAAAGACTTGGATTGAGGTTATCAAAGACTACTGCAGACAAAATTGAAGCGTTAAAAATTCCCGGTATTCATTTGGCCCAAGAGAGATGGCGTTTTTATCCTATGCTTAAAACCGCCTCCCATGCAGTTGGGTTTGTTGGTTTTGATAATACAGATGATCTAAATGGAAGGTATGGATTGGAGCGATTCTATGAGGAAACTTTAGGAAGAAATAATAAATCAAGTTATGACAATCTTTTTGTTGAAGTTTTTAGTGGATTAAAAAAAGCAATTACGAAGGACCAAAAATTTGAAGGTGATATTGTAACCACAATTGAACCATCTGTACAATCATTTCTAGAGCAAAAATTATCTGAAATAGAAGATACTTGGCATTCTGACTATTCGGGGGGAATAATCATGGATCCAAACACAGGTGAAATATTTGCGCTCGCGCTTGCTCCGTCCTTTGATCCAAATAATCTACAAAAAGAAAAAAGTGTTGATGTTTTCCAAAATAAATTAGTAGAAAGCGTATATGAGATGGGCTCTATTATAAAACCCCTTACTATGGCGGCGGCAATTGATGCTGGGGCTGTAACTGCAGAAACAAGATATTTTGATGCTGGCTCTATCGTCTTGAATGGTAAAACAATTTCAAATTTTGATCACAAAGCCAGAGGAAATGTTCCTATGCAAGAAGTTTTAAATCAATCCTTGAATACTGGTGTAGTGTTTGCAATGCAAAAAATGGGCAAAGACAATTTTTCAAAATATATGAAAAGCTTTGGGCTAGGGCAAGAAACTGGAATTGATTTGCCCAATGAAGCGCATGGGCTTATTGATAACCTAGATAGCCCCCGTGAAGTTGAGCACGCAACTGCCGCCTTTGGGCAAGGTATCGCAATGACTCCTATTGAAACAATAAGGGCGTTGTCTTCGCTTGGAAATGGTGGTTTTTTACCAAATCCTCATTTGGTAAAAAAAATTACTTACAAACTTGGTGGGGAAAAAACAATAGTTTCTAATCCAAGTGTTAGGGTTTTGAAAAAAGAAACATCTGATGAAATAACAAGCATGCTTATAAAAGTGGTTGATACAGCGCTTCTCGGTGGTACGGTTAAAATGCCAAATTATAGTATTGCTGCAAAAACAGGTACGGCTCAACTTGTTGAGAACGGAAAGTATGCTGAAGATAAATTCTTACACTCATTTTTTGGATATTTTCCTGCCTACGAACCAAGGTTTATAGTGTTTCTTTTTAATATGTATCCTAAGGGTGCACAATACGCTTCCGAAACCCTAACACATCCATTTATAGATATAGCTAAATTTTTGATAAACTATTACGAACTACCACCAGATAGAGGACGATCTGAGACCCCATGAGAGACGCGATGAAAAAATTTGTTAAAGAGATAATAGTGATAGCCTTAACAAAGCTCTCTATAAAAGTTCTTGCTAAATATAGACCTAAAATAATTGCTGTTACTGGCTCTGTTGGTAAAACCACAACTAAGGATGCAATTTTTACTGCAATTTCTCCGAATAAGATTGTGCGTAAAAGTGAAAAAAGTTTTAATAGCGAAATAGGAATTCCCCTTACAATTTTGGGTTGTAAAAATGCTTGGAATAATCCATTACTTTGGCTTCAAAACATTTTTTTTGGGTTAATGCTTGTTGTTAAAAAAAGCGAATATCCTGAATGGTTGGTTTTAGAGGTGGGGGCAGACAGGCCCGGAGATATAAAAAAAGTGTCTAGTTGGCTTCATCCAGATATTGTGGTTATAACCATTTTGCCAAAGATTCCTGTTCATGTTGAATATTTTGGCTCCCCACAAGATGTTTCTCAAGAAAAATTGTATTTAGCAAAAGCTTTAAAAATTGATGGCACTTTAGTTTTGAATGCCGATGACGAAGATCTAATAAAGCTGACTAGTGGTATGGAAATAAAGAAAATAACTTATGGTCTTAAAAGTGATGCCGATATACAAGCAGGAGATGTACTTATTGAGGCTCAAGATAACGGAGAGATTGAAATGGCTTCTGGAATATTTTTTGATTTAAAAACTAAAGATAAAACCGCACCTGTGTCGATAAAGGGATCAATCGGAGAAAGTACAGCCCTTGCTTGCGCCTGTGCAGTTGCTGTTGGTTTAGAGATGGGTATTTCTTATGAAAATTTAGTTAAAAACATTTCAAAATTTAAAGGACCATCAGGAAGAATGAATTTAATTTCTGGAATTAAAAACTCTTTGATTATTGATGATTCCTATAATTCTTCTCCAGCCGCATTGTTTTCAGCATTAGAAACTCTTAAAAAAATAAAAGTTAGTAATAAAAAGGGAAGAAAGATTTCAGTACTTGGCGATATGCTGGAGCTTGGTAATTTTTCAATTGAAGAACATAAAAATTTAGGAAGGGTGGCTGGAAAGATAAGTGATATTTTAATTACGGTGGGACTACGCTCTCGTGGGTTTGTGGTGGGTGCTCTTGATGGGGGATTGAGTGAGAAAAATATTTTTCAATACGAAAGTTCTCAAAAAGCTGGAGCGGAATTTCAAAATATGATTGAGGCGGGAGATATTATTTTAGTAAAAGGTTCTCAAGGTGTAAGAATGGAAAAATTTATTGAGGAAATAATGGCTAATCCAGAACATAAAGGGGATTTACTTGTGCGACAAGATAAGGAGTGGGAGAAAAGATAGAAAGTGTGGTATTGACATTTAGTGCTGTTTGTGATAAAAATAAATAAGATAGTGATAATCCAGAGAACCAACGAGAAAGAGGTGGAGAGTGCCCAGAAAGAGAGATTTTAACAAAACACACCCAGAATTGCGTCGAGGCGAGGTATTTGTAACTAACAGCTTTCTTTTAGATGAAGGTTCGGGCCCGCAATTCGGATACGATTCTCATTTGACAATTCGGCTTCGAACGAAGCGCGTGGGCCAAGTGGCCTACGATATCCATGGCAGACGCCTCGCAAGAGCTGTACCAGTATTCGCTCTGAAGAGCGAATACGAAAAGAAAAAGGATCGTCTCTGGAAGTAAAAGGAAGGACCTTCGATTTTGAAGGTCCTTTTGTTTATTTTTTAATATCGTCTTGCCATACAAAACGACAAATTTGTTTTAAAAGTAAGACAAATCCAAACCAACTCAAATACCACGCAATCATTAGGAAAATTAAATTATTCCACTGCATTCTTATGTATAAAAATGAGTATCCTTCGATTTTAGGAAATTGAGTTGATGTGGGGTTTCCTTTATCTGAAAAAAATACCGCTACGCCAGTATTTACTTCAGATGTAACCTCTGATGCAGAGAGCTTTATCATATCAATAGGTAAGCATTTCCACTCTCCTCTCTTTACATAAAAATCCATATCTTTAATCAGAGAGGCATTGATTTTCATAGCGCCTAAGTGAATTTTTTTCCGGTCTTCAGCAGACATTTTGTATTTGTTAAAAAACTCACTATTATTTATATAGATTTTATTTCCATTTCTTAAACACAGTTTAAACTTTAGATTGGCTCCCATAGAGTTTGGAAGAAAATCACGCACCTCTAAGGAATCAAATGTAATTTTTTTATATGGCTCAGTGTTTTTGGTTAAATCCACCTCAACTTTATAGGGCTTATATAAATGAAAAAAATAGAAAAAAGTTGCTGTACTTAGGATAAATGGAATTAAAAACACATATCCTATTTTCCATATTATTTTATCTCTTGTGCTCATATGTGACCCTACAGAGAATCGAACTCTGATTTGAGCCTTGAGAAGGCTCCGTCCTAACCGTTAGACGATAGGGCCCAATTGACTACTATCGTCCTGAGTATATCGAACGGACGATAGGGCCATTAACGCTACAGCTTAAGGCTTTTGACCTCTAGCTTCAAGTTTTTAAATGATATTATAAGAACAACCTTCTTCGCGGAGTGATGTCATGCCAAGATACGACATTCGCCGTAACAGCGTGACGCAAAAAACGAGAGTGAAGAAGGACTGCACATGGTTCGTCGTTCCTTGGGACGACGATACAAGAAACAGAATTGCCACAGAGCTTTCTGAGGGGAATCATTACCACTCTGACATCACACTTTCGAACGGAATCGTGATTCGCGGAGTGTGGGAATGCCCGCTTCAGATTATTGGGTTTCTGAAGAGGGCTGGTGGGGGTGTGAAGTTCACGGTCTTTCGCAGACGAGGCAACAGGTTTGAAGAAATACCTTTCTGGGGGAATGTAAAATTTCCATCCCAGTAAGGATTTGAGGGCGCCGAGGTCTTTTTCTCGGCGCTTTTGTTTTTATAAATAATCTAAAAACAAAAGTAAAAATAATAAAACTCAATGTGTTAAAATACCACCAATCGCACACATTTTAACACATTGAGTCTTTAAAGATTTAAAAAGATATTTAAGTAAGTATTGTTTGTTACATTTTTTATCTGATATATTAAAAATGTGAAAAAAGAAACTTTATTTATAAAATCTGTTTTAAAAGTTGTTAAAAATATACCTAAAGGAAAAACACTTTCGTATGGTGATGTTGCAAAATTTGCAGGATTTCCTGGCTCTGCACGAGCTGTTGGAACACTAATGAAAAATAATCACGACAAATCGGTACCTTGCCACCGAGTAATAAAATCTAATGGGGAAGTGGGTGAATACAATAATGGCGGACCAAACAAAAAGCGCGCCATCCTCAAAAGGGAAGGCGCGCTCCGACGGCTAAATCGGCTTAGTCGCAATACAGCTCCTCATAGCCGTATCGCAACTCGTAGGTGAAGTTCGTGACTCGCTCTTTCTGGAGCGTGCAGTATCTCGTGGTGAGGAAGATCACTCCCGTGTCAGCGTCCTTAACGCCGAGCGTGACTTGGGCCGAGTAGATGTCATCTCTCGGGCCGGTAACGGGGCCGTAGCCACGTCCAGTCACGATTTTCACGTCGTACGAGCCCGTTGAGGCGCCGTACTTGATCGCAGGCCCGATTGGGTCTCCGTTCACCAAGAACTGGATGTTCTTGTGTGTTGGGTTGCCATGGTGCCAACCGGCGACCTGGAACTTCACTACAACCTCATGATCACAGGCCGTAAGGGCCATGGAAAACACGAGGCAGAGCACTGCGGTGAGCCTACGCATGGTTCCTCCATGAGGGGTACTTAGTTTATTGCTATAGTATCATATATAATATTGAAAGTCAAGCCTTAACTTTAGCTAAAGTTAAGGCTTGCTTATACCCATAGAATTAGCCCTAGAATGCTATAATTTTAGCTATGGAATCAATCCCAACACCTAATGAAGAATTAACATATCTTCACGAGCAATTAAATCGTATAAAAAACGAAAATCTCGCAAAATCTTTAGAAGTAAATGACGACAAAATAGCGAAAGAGGTTATAAAAACATATACCAGTGCTAGCCCCAAAGAACTTTTTGGAAAGAAAAACAATATAAACGAAACCACAATTGCGGGTATTGTTCTTAAGCTAACTCCAGAGACACATGATGCTCGAATGGAAGAGCTCTATAGAATTTTGGAAAGTAAGGGGGTATACACTGCGCTTAAGATAGTTGAAAAAATAAATGAAGAACATTTAGAAGATGATTTCCATAGATTTCTTTCAGAATTAATAAGGGAAGGGCACGGCATTAAAGGTTTAAAAGAAAAAACTGATTTAGGTAAATCTGTTAGACGTACCCTTTTTCAAATATCTCTTTCAAAAATTAACAAAACAGAAAATTCAAACCCAAATGTTAAAGAACTAATTTCCAAAATGGAGAGTATTTTCTCTTCTCTCCAAGGAGAGGAAAAGGATAAAGATACTTTGGTTTTAGAAATAGCTAATGCACAAGGAGATGAAGCTCTAGTTTTCTATGCAGGGGTGCCTATTGCTTGGGCTAATCGTTTTGAAAATCAAATCCTAACTGCTTACCCTGAAGCAAGAATTGTTGAAACTAGGGACGATTTTAACATCTTCAACACCGACGGAAGCGTTTCTATATCTTTTGCGGAACTCACATCAAATGATGCGCTTCCCATAAAAACCTATGATGCTTTTGACCACGACCCAATGAGTCTACTGGTTGCATCTTTCGGAAAGCTCGATAAAGACAAAGAAGGGGCATTAGTGCAGGTTATTTATGGGGCATCAAGTAAATCTTTTGAAAAAATTGTTTTTTCAAAAAAAGATGAAATAGAGAAAGGTGAAAATCCAAAAGATGTTTTAAAAAAGAAAAGTGTTGTTGGGGAATTTTTAGGAACCTTGAGTGAATTATTTAAGACTTCTAAAAAAGATAAAAAAGAAGGAGATTTAATGTCAGGCAGAGGAAAATATTCTCAAGTTATTGAAGCATTAGAGAAAAAACTTTCACGGCCAATTTTGCCTGTGCGTTTGAGGATTGCCACTTCTGCAGAAAATTCCTCAAGAGCTGAAGCAATACGCATGGACATTGAGTCTGTGTTTAAACAATTTGAATCACCACTTGGTAATGGCTTTAAATTTAAGACCATAAAATCGCATGACCATAAGAGGGCGGTGAGGGCCATATCTTTTAGGTTGCCTTCGTTTGAGGAACCTGTTTATTTGAATACAGCAGAACTCGCTACAATTTTCCACTTTGAATCTTCTGGATTAACAAGTTCTCCAACGTTAAAAACTGCAGGCGCCGTAACAAAAGCTGCACCTCTAGATATACCAGAAAGTGGGGTTCTGTTGGGACTTAATGGATCTGGGAGCACTCAAAAACAAGTCTTTCTTGCAGAGGATGATCGTCTAAGGCACTTATATGTGATAGGTCAAACAGGTACGGGAAAATCTACTCTTTTGAAAAATATTGTTATTCAAGATATTGAAAAAGGTGAAGGAGTTTGTTTCTTAGATCCACACGGGTCAGATATTGATGAAATCCTAACTCGTATTCCAGAAAATCGTAGAAATGATGTTATTTATTTTGATCCAGCAAATTTAGACAGACCGATGGCATTAAATATGCTTGAGTACGATAGAAATTACCCAGAGCAAAAAACATTTGTTGTTAATGAACTTTTTGCTATTTTCCAAAAATTGTACGGAGGAGTACCAGAGTCAATGGGCCCAATGTTTGAACAATATTTCAGAAACGCCACATTGCTTACAATTGAAGATCCAGATACTGGCTCGACACTCCTTCACGTTGCAAGAGTTCTTTCGGATAAAGCTTACAGAGAAATGAAACTTTCTCATTGTACAAATCCAGTAGTAGTTTCTTTCTGGACAAATATTGCTGCAAAGGCAGGAGGGGAAGCAAGCCTAGCAAATATCGTGCCATACATTACTTCCAAATTTGACGTGTTTCTTGCAAACGATTATATGCGCCCAATCATTGCACAAGAACATTCGTCTTTAAGATTTAGAGAAATCATAGATCAAAAGAAAATTCTCTTAGTGAACCTTTCAAAAGGCAGACTTGGAGACATAAATAGTAATTTACTAGGACTCATCGTTGTGGGTAAGATTTTAATGGCAACCTTATCTCGTGTGGATATTTCTGACAAAGAACGCAACCCATTTAATTTAGTTATAGATGAATTTCAAAATGTAACTACAGATTCAATAGCAACTATCTTTTCTGAAGCAAGAAAGTACAAGCTCTCTCTCACTGTAGCGCATCAATATATTGCCCAGCTAAATGAAAACATAACCAAAGCGGTTTTTGGAAACGTGGGAACTTTAGCAGTGTTTAGGGTAGGTACTGAAGATGGAGAACAATTAGAAAAACAATTTACACCAGCATTCAGTGCAAGTGATTTGGCAAATCTCACTAATGGCATTATGGCGCTTAAACTATTAGCTCATGGAAAACCACTAGATCCTTTTGATGTTCATACTTTTTATTTTGAAAAAGGTGATCAAGACATATTAAAAATTAAAGAAGAATCGGCTCAAAAATATGGGTCACCAAGAGAGGAAGTTGATAAAATAATTAAAGACTCTTTCTCAAATTTGATTTCTTAATATAGAAAAAGGGTGCCCCAAGTTTCAGGGCACCCTTTAGTAATCTTCGGCACTTACCGCCACAGTAGGCAGTTATCGTTGGCATGACCTGATTGTTGGTCGCGCCGCTCTGCGAAGCTCCATTCCTCGCCGAAATGAGGTGAATCAACCTTACACAGAGATCTTTTTCTGTGAGCGTTGACTCTAGAGCCGACCTCGAGCCGTTAGCCCGCCCGAGTCGCCTAACTCTTGTACAACAGAACAAGGATTACAGTTAGGATCATCCCTGTTCTTACTTCTAGATTAGTATAATAGCAAATTAAAGTAGAAAAGTCAATACCCCCCACTTATGCATAAGTGGGGGGTATTTTCTTACTCGCTCTACTTAAAATTAGAACAATGAGTCAACAGCGGTTTTTACATCCCCACTATCAGCATTACCTTTCAATTCTTTTATAACAGCACCCATCAGCATTCCAGACTTGGCTTTATCTGTAATACCAAGTTCTGCCTTTTTTGCACCAGCCACTTTTTTAATCTCTTCGATAGAGGCTTGTGCTGGCAGATATGAAGAAAGTATCTCTAATTCTTTTTTTTCTACATCAGCTAAGTCTACGCGACCACCTTTTGTAAATTGTTCTATGGAATCTTTTCTTTGATTTGAAAGGCGTTTAAGCACAGGCATTGATATTTCATCTGGAACCACCTCGTTTGGTTTTTTACCTTTTGCCACAAGCTCATTTGTAAAACTAGCTATAATTCCACGCAAAGTCATAGTACGAACAGAGTCCCTTGCCTTCATAGCTTCTGTTAAATCTGTTTTTATTTTTTCTTCTATAGACATAGGGGCATTTTACCATATTTGGTATAATCACTATCATGCAAAACGTAATTCTCCTTGTTTTAGGCCTAGTTGTAGTAGCAAATATTGTGTTATTTTTTCGTCTTCTTAAACCAAAAAAAGAAGAGGGTGGGGAAGGGATGAAACTCATACTTCAACAAATGAATGAGCTCTCACGCACCATGGATCACAAGTTAGGAGAAGGTACTAAAACAATGTCTCAGTTTATGAACGTGCAATCTGATCAAGCGCAAAAATTAATGAGCACCATTACCAAACAGGTTTCTGATCAACTTTTGGAAGTTGTTAAGGGGGTTAGTGAAACTAAAGAATCAACAAAACAAGTTTTTACTATCGCTGAACAGTTAAACAATTTAGAGAAGGTTCTTAAAAATCAAAAACAGCGTGGAAATTTAGGAGAGGCTTCTTTGGAACTTGTAATGAGTAACATCCTTCCACCAACAGCTTATAAGATGCAGTTTGAATTTCCAGACGGCGATACTGTTGATGCGGTTATTCTTACACCAGAAGGAAAAATTCCAGTTGACGCAAAATTTCCTCTTGAGAATTACACACGTTTATTAAATGAACGCGACGAAGAACGAAAAATAGAATACGAAGAAGCTTTTAAAAAAGATCTCAAAAAACGTATAGATGAAACAGCAAAATATGTTCGTCCAAAAGATGGAACACTTCCTTTTGCTTTTATGTATATTCCAGCAGAGAGCATTTACTATGACCTTTTAAATGATGGGGTAGGGGCAGTCAATAGCCGTAATTTAATTGAGTACGCACGAAGTGATAAGAAAATTATAATTGTTTCTCCAACAACATTTGCCGCATATTTACAATCGGTTCTTTATGGATTTAGAGCATTTAAAGTTGAGGAACAATCCAAAGATATTATTAAGAACGTAGAAGCTCTTAGTAGGCATATTGGGGTGTATGAGGATTATTATAAAAAATTAGGGAATTCGTTAGGTACGGTGGTAAACCACTATAATTCAGGATATAAGGAGCTAAATAAGATAGATAAGGATGTTTTAAGGGTTACAGGCACATCATCAGAGATTGAGGTTTTAACTATAGATAAGCCCCAACTAGAAGACTAATTAGCTTGCAAGGGGGTGATATTTCTGTAAAATAGCACTCCTATGGCACAAGCAAAGAAAACAACTAAAAAGGCCCCCAAACCCAAGAAAACAGCTTCCAAAAGCGAAGATTTTGCCGTGATTGATACGGGTGGCAAGCAGTATGTGGTGCGTGAGGGGCAAACGCTAAAGATTGAGAAATTGGAAGTAAATGCCGGCGAAAAGATGGCTTTTGATAAGGTTCTTCTTTTAGTAAAAGGGGGAGAGGTTTCAATTGGTACTCCTTTTATAACAGGTGCAAAGGTGGAGGCAGACATAACAGAACAAGGAAGACACAAGAAAATTTTGGTAGTGAAATACAAACAGAAATCTAGATATTTTAAAAGAAATGGTCATCGCCAACCATTTACAGAAGTTAAAGTAACTTCAATATAAATTTCACTCGCCATAATTCTTCGGCGAACGCGCATAAAACCCCCAGCGGGGGTTTTTGCTATGCTCGTCTCGTCAGAATCAAGAGCTTCGCAGATTGATTCACCATACTGACTCGACTCCGCAATGTTCGGCGGAGAATAAGGCTCGTTCTAAATATAAAAAGGTGATTTTATGATTAAGCAGCAACGTCTCTTTTTTCAGATAACCTTCTTTCGATTTCAAGTTTTGCCTCGGAACCCATTCTTGAAAAAACATCTATTTTCATTAAGTCATCATTTGTTTCTGCAAGCTCTACTGCAGCCAATGCTAAATTATCCCATTCTTCAATTAAACCCTTATCTGTTCCAACCTGAATGTCAGACAAAATAAAGTTTCTTTGAAATCCTGCCAAAGAAGTAAGCATTGTATTCAAATCTAATGCATGCATATCGCCTAGCGACAATCTATCAAAATCTGCTCCCTCAAATGGTCTTTCTGGTGTCATAACTATTTATATTATCTTTCTGCTTATTATAGCGTTTTTTAAGGTATCTGGGTCTGCATATTCAAGCTCTGTTCCAGTGGACAGACCTTTGCCCAGAGAGGTAATTTTAAGGCTTGGAAAGAGTTTTTTAAGCTCACCCGAGAGCCATTCTATAGTGTAATCTCCATCAGGGGTAAGATCTGAAGCCAAAACTACCTCTGATAGGCTAGGGGAGAGTTTCTTTATTCGCATTTGAAGTTCCTTTAGGCGTAATTTTTTTTCTGGCGCCTCGTCTAACACAGAGAGTGTATTACCTATAACAAAATATAACCCTTTAAATGCACCACTCGATTCAATGTGTAAAAAATCACTATCCCTAGGAACCACTAAAAGAATATTTTTGTCCCTAGTTTCATCTGCACAAGTTTTGCATATGATTTTCTCTTGACCTCTATTTTTAGGAAAAATTCTAAAGCACTCATGGCAAGTGGCAATTTCTTCTTTTAGATTTTCAATATGTTTCGCCAGCTTTGCTAAAAATTGAGGTGTCTGGTGTGCCAAAAAATAAGCAAATCTTTTTGCCTGCCTTGGGCCAATTCCGGGGAATTCCCTCAATAATTCTTCTAAGTCTTCAAAAGGGGACATAGTGCTAGTTTATATTTGTCGGTTGATAGTTGCCAGTTATGCTTGTTCAAACTCTTCCTCTGCTCCTCCATGAGAGCTTCTATCAATCTCCACAAAACTAGTTTTTTGATTATCAAATTGCATAAGAACTGATCCCACAGGACCATTTCTATGTTTTGCTACAATGATTTTTTTCTCACTAAGTTGTGCTCTTCTCCCGTCTGCATCTTTTTTATCTTCTCCATGAATAAACATTACAACATCAGCGTCTTGTTCTATAGAACCAGAATCACGAAGATCAGAAAGTCTAGGTTCACCACCCCTTTTTTCTACATCACGAGAAAGCTGTGAAAGGGCGATAACTGGAATATTTAATTCACGTGCCAAATGTTTGAGAGATCGGGAAATTTCTGTGACTTGTTGCACTAAAGAATCTGATGAGCGCGCATTTGATGGCACCATCAGTTGAAGATAGTCCACAATAAGAAGTTTCAATCCCTTTTCTATTTTTAATTTTCTAGCAGCAGAACGCATTCTCATTATGGTATTGCCTGGCTGGTCATCTATGTAAATAGGGGCTCGAGAAAGGTCGTCGAGCGCATTTCTTAAAGAAACAAATTGTTCGCCCTTTATTCGACCCCTTCTTAAAAGCCAAGAATCAAGGCGAGATTGAGCTGCCATAACACGATCCACAAGTTGATGCGAGCTCATCTCAAGAGAAAAAATTCCTACGGGCGTTCCGTGTTCAATTGCGGTGCGTCTTGCAATGTCTAGGGCGAGTGCAGTTTTACCAACAGAAGGACGGGCAGCGATGATAATAAGATCTGACGGCTGGAAACCAGCGAGTAGGTTATCTAAAGATCTGTAGCCAGTAGGAACTCCCCTTATTTCATCGGGGGAATTAGAAAGTTTTTCAAGTCTTTCATAGGCTTCATGAAGAAGGGGTTTCAACTCTTTAAAATTTTGGTTGAGGGAATATCTTTGAGTTACATCAAAAACTCTCTTTTCAGCTTGATCCAAAATATGTTCCAAATCAGCTGACTCTTCAAAACCAAGGCGAGTAACGTGATCAGCTGCTTCAATCAAAAGACGCATTAGGTGTTTCTTCTGAACAATTTCAGCGTAATGCCTAATATTTCCCGATGTTGGAATGCTTTGAGTGATTTCTCCTAAATATTGTCTTCCACCAATTGATTCCAAGAAACCTTTATTTTCAATTTTTTCTGAAACAGTAATGAGGTCAATTGGCTCATGTTTGTTCATGAGTTCTAACATCACTTCAAAAATACGTGCATGCTTGTCTGCGTAAAAGGAAACAGGGGAAACGAGATCTATAATTTCATAAATAACATCGGGTCTTAAAAAAATAGAACCAAGCAATGCTTTTTCAGCATCTAACGATTGTGGGGGAATCCTTACAAAATTGGGTGAATCAGCCATAAGAGAACTATATAAAGAGTTTGGTGGGTCTACAATAGTAAAAACTGCTTAATCTGTGTTTATACTGTGGAAAGGTGCTTAAGGGCCACACTTTTATCACTATGGTCAAAGACTGCGTACCCGAGAGTGGTTATTTCATCTCTAAGTTGATCGCTTTTGGCATAATCTTTTTCTGCTCGGGCAATGTCTCTTTGGGATAATTTCTCTTTTATTTCTTCAGGAATGTTTTTTACTTCATCTGCGAGTTTTCTAATAGAAAGTCCTAAAACTTTCTCTGCAAATTCCACATCAAAACCTGTCTCATTCATTTCTGCTATTGCTTGAGGAGTGTTTAAATCATCAGTTACAAAATCAAAAAGTTTATTATTTTCTGTTGATTCGTTTGTAAGAGCATAATTATGTATTAGTCTTTCTAAGGTATTTTGTGCTGCGCTCAGTGCTTCATATGTGAAATCAATAGGCGTTCTGTAATGGGCTGTTAAAAATAAATAGCGAAGTGATAGAGGATGGAAGCCTTTTTCAATCATTTCTTTTAATTTAACAGTATTGCCGTCCGATTTTGCCATTTTGTCTCCAGAAAAAGTTAGAAATGCAGAATGCATAAAAAAGTTAGCAAATTTTTCTCCCGTTGCTCCTTCTGATTGGGCGATCTCATTGTTGTGGTGAATTGGTGCGAGGTCTATTCCTCCGGTGTGAATATCCAGAGTCTCTGTTTCCAAGGTTCTCATAGACATTGCAGAGCACTCAATATGCCAACCAGGAAAGCCTTTTCCATAAGGGGACTCAAAACCAAATTCGCTATTTTTTTTCCATAAAGAAAAATCTCGAGAACTCCTTTTATTGGGATGTGGAGTTGATACTAGTTCTTCTGGTTTTGGGAGTCCCGAAAGTGCGCCATAGTTTGGAAAAACTTCTGTATCAAAATATATTCCATCATCAGTTTCATAAGCTAGACCTTTAGCTAAAAGTTTTTGAATAAGGTTTAAATCCTCACTTATGTACATTGAATCAGATGCACGAGGCATGTGGTCTGGTTTAATGATGTTTAGTTTTTCTAAATCACCCTTAAAGGCTTCCATATATTTAGTACCCAGCTCATGCATGGCCTCCATCGTGTAAGGTAAGTTTTCTCTTTTTAGGCCTTTAGTCATTTTATCTTCCCCCTCATCAACATCTCCAGACAGATGGCCGACATCAGTAATATTTATTGTGTGTTCGATTTTATAACCGGCATACCCGAGGACTCTTTTTAAGGTGTCAGCAAAAATGAAAGAGCGTAAATTACCAACATGGGCATAGTCGTAAACAGTTGGTCCACATGAGTAAAGGGTGACCCTTTTAGAATCTATAGGCTTAAAAACTTCTTTTTCTTTACTTAACGAATTGTAAAGCTCTATATCCATTTTCTAAGTCTAACAAAAATAAGAAGCGCAATAACTACTGCCCCCATTCCGCCCAAAATAAGCCAAAAATCATCAGGATGCCCAATGAACGGTGTGTTTGAGGTGGGGATTGTTAATATCGCTGCAATTAGGGACATCGGCATTGTGAGGAATACCACAATAGTTAACGTTTTCATTATTTCGTTTTGTTTGGTTGAAAGCATTGCAGAATTAGTTTCCTGTAGTTCTCTGAGTATTTCATTTTGGCTCTTCAAAGACATTTTGACTTTCTCAAAGGAATTCATGATTGATGCCTTATGTGCTGTTTCTTCACCATCCATTCCTAACTTATCCATAGCTTCAAAAAGTTGATGAAGTATTCTTTCATGTGGGTCCAAAGCTTTTCTAAAATTAATCATTGAACGGGAAAGATTTGAAAGAGCAAAAACCATTCTTTTTTCTTGTCCACTAAAAATTCTATCCTCCACATCTTTAATTGCACTTTCTACTGCCTCTAATTCATCAAACATTGTTTCGTATAACCTTATTAAAATTGCTGAAAAGATAAAAAAACCGTTTTGTGCAGAGCCTCTATTTGTGGCGCTTTCAACCTCCATTATTTTTTTAAAATGGTCCAATGCTTGGATTTGTTCATAATGAGCAGTGATTACATAATCTTTTCCTATAATAAAATCTACTTCAAAACTCTCTCCGCTTTCCTTGTAGGATTTAGGGAAGTGAAGAACCACATAAATTGCTCCGTCGGAGAGGCCTACTTGTGGTCTTTCTGATACAGAAACTAGCTCATCAATAAAATTTAAGGGAACCCTCTTTTCTTCTAGAAGAAGTTTAGCCTCATCTTTAGTTGGCGTTAAAAGGTCAATCCATGTAGCTGTGGCGTTTGGGAAATCTATTCTCATATAATTAATAGGATTATAACATGTGAACTTTACTGACTTGTTCTTTGAATTGGTAATAACCATGTGAGATAATCTTTTGAATGCCCCGAAATAATCTAAGTTCTGTAACTTCTCGCGTTATCTCTTTTGTCATTTTATTGGTTATTGGTTTCTACATAGGATTAAGAACCGGGGAAAGCAGAATTTCTTCCCTGCCACCAGTTCTCTCTGGGGCAGGTGATTTTCACCCAGATCAGGCAGACTTTTCTACTTTTTGGAAAACATGGAATATTCTTCAAGACAAATTTGTAGCAACAAGCTCTTCTACTCCAAAAATAAATAACCAAGATATGGTTTGGGGAGCAATTCAAGGTCTCGCTTCTTCCTATAAAGATCCGTACACAGTCTTTATGCCCCCTGTGCAGGCAGAAATGTTTAAAGATGATGTTCGTGGCAACTTTGAAGGCGTTGGAATGGAGGTGGCAATGAAAGATGGATCCTTAACTGTGGTTGCGCCCCTTAAAGATTCACCAGCATACAATGCTGGCATAAAAGCAGGCGACATTATTACAAAAATAAACGAAAAATCTGCCGCTTCATTTACTACAGATCAGGCTGTGGCGCTCATAAGGGGAAAAAAGGGAACTCCCGTTAATTTCACTATCATTAGGTCTGGAGTGAAGGGAACTTTAGAAATAAAAGTAATAAGAGACACTATTTCTATCCCAGCAATAAACACTTCAATGAGTTCGGATAGGGTATTTAGAATAGAGCTATATAATTTCTCTGCCACATCGCCAGAATTATTTAGAAAAGCATTAAGAGAATTTATTGACGCCAGAACGGATAAACTCATTTTAGATTTACGAGGAAATCCTGGAGGATATTTGGAAGCGGCAATTGATATGGCAAGTTGGTTTTTACCAGTAGGGAAGCCAGTAGTAACAGAAGATTTTGGAAAGAAAAAAACTAGCGTTGTATACAGAAGTAAGGGCTATGATGTTTTCAACAAAACATTAAGAATGGTGATACTTATTGATGGCGGTTCAGCAAGTGCATCTGAAATTCTTGCCGGCGCATTAAAAGAGCACAATGTTGCTGTAATTGTTGGACAAAAAAGCTTTGGAAAGGGTTCCGTACAAGAACTTATTTCTATAACTTCGGAAACATCATTGAAGGTTACTGTTGCAAGGTGGCTTACGCCCGATGGAACCTCTATATCAGCAGAAGGAGTAAAACCTGATTATGTTGTTGCATTAGATGAGGCACAATTTAAAAAAGGAGTAGATACCCAATTAGAAAAAGCAAAACAAGTTCTAAAAGATGATGCTTTTTGGCAGGCAAGGAATTTGAAAATCGAGTAAAAGACGCTCGCTCTTGTCTTCGGCGTTCACGCATAAATTTTTCCAGCGAAAAATTTTGCTGTCTCTCAGTTTTTTAAAATCAAGAGCTTCGCAGATTGATTTACCATGCTAAAAAACTTCCGAGACGAACGGCGAAGGCAAGAGCTCGCTCCGAAATATTAAAAACACCTCGGACTACGCTTAAGTTAGAACTTTTGTTATTATGTCCGGATGAAAGTGATATTACTTAAAGATGTGCCAAAGGTTGGTAGGAAATTTGAGGTAAAAGAAGTATCTGATGGATATGCAAATAACTTTTTATTTCCCAAAGGACTAGTGGTCATGGCAACGCCCCACGCATTAGCCGAGCTTAAAAAACAAATAGACGAAAGTTTAGTCTCTCAAAAAATACAAGAAGAGCTCCTACATAAAAATTTTAATTCTCTTAAAAGTACCGAAATAAAAATAAGTCGTCCCGCAAACGATGAAGGACATTTATTTGCTGGAGTTAAAGAAGGGGATATAAAAGATGCTATTGAATCACAGCTCGGAATTGTATTACCAAAAGATTTTATAGAAGTAGAACACCCATTAAAAACCGTGGGGGAACATTTAATAAAAGTTCAATCAGGAGATATAAAGGGTTCTATAAAAATAGTTATTGAGGCCGAATAAAAAAATACAGCACACCTCGCTTCGAGGCGTGCTGTTAAATTTGACCCACCTGATGTTAGGCGTGCTTTGCAATGTGGAAATCGTAGAGCACCCGTTTGATGTGAATGTGGCAGTGTGGGCACTCTATGCAACACGGCACTGCATGCACCATTTCTTGGGGGCTACCATGGCAGGCGCAGTTACAGATTTCCTCAGCTGTAAGGTGACTAGCATCACCCGAGTTCGTGTGTCCGCACGCATAGCACGTAAACGATGCACCCAAATCACGTCCACATGCCTGACAGCGATTATGCAACATGGTAAAACCCTCCATGACGGTGAGCGATTTCTATATCAAATTTAACACACCTACTGAGGAATTACATCCCGTACTAAACCGCGGTCGCAGCTTATCTAAAAGCAAAAAGATAGCTTAGCTTCTATTTTAAAACGTTTACTAAAGTTAATTTTTCTTCTAAAAGACCGCGACCTGTTTAGTTCGGGATTACATCAAAAACTTTTTTTACCTTAGATTCACCATTGAAATGAGTTTTTCTCTTTGAGCGTACTTGAAGCTTGCCGTCAATAAGAGAGAAAAGAGTTCTGTCTGAACCCATACCAACATTGAGCCCCGGAATAATAATGGTTCCTCTTTGGCGAACAAGTACAGCTCCAGATCTCACGATTTGTCCTGGGTTTACTTTTACACCTAAGTATTTTGGATTTGAATCTCGGCCGTTTTTTGTTGTTCCGGCTGCCTTTTTATGTGCCATATTCTTGTATTATTAAGACTATGAATATAGCAGAAAGACAGGATTGGCGCAAGGCTTTATTGGGTAAAATAGAGCATCTTACAGAAGACGATAAAATATATAAATATTTAGTCTTTAGCCTTGTAGGCTTATTTTTTATAGGGTGTGTTTTGCTGATTTATCTTGGGATTCAAAGACCAGATGTTAGAATAAGTATGTGAATCCCATAGTAAAAAATGGCATTAGAGTCAGCTAATGGGTAACGAAACAAAATGATAGGTCACAAATTTATGAGTATTTTAATAAAAGAGGAAGTAATGAAAAAAGGAAAGTTAAACTTGGTTTTAAGGCTTCCGACGGCTTCGTGGAGGTGGTTTCTGGGTTAAAAATGGGTGAAACTTTGGTACTGCCAAACATCGTTAAAAAATAGGCTTTTTAGGGCTTAAAAGGGGATCTTTATTAATCAATATATATGGCTTTACAGGGCCGTATATCAGCCAGTTTTTACTATAAAATACTTGACTTTGAGTGTCAACCGTGCTAGCATATAGAAGACCCAAGTAAGTGCTTGGGGTTTTTATTTCTCAGCGATATTCTCATAAAAAGGATTTATCGTTGGGTTGGCGCCGATTGATTACAGAAAGGAAAGAAACAATCGATACCATTACCAGCTAAAAAAAGGCTTATCTTATCTTTAACAACTCTTGGTTTACTTGCGGCAAGCGTAAGTATGAATGCGGCGGCTTTGGCTCCTCAGGATGCTCAAGAAAGTCCGCGCAGACCAGCAATAATGAAGGAAAGAGCTATTTCGAAAGACAAAACAGTAAAACAGCAAGTAGAAGAATATTTTTCAGATATTCCAATGCTTGTTAGGGTTGCTGAATGTGAATCACGTTTTCAACAGCATGACGCTGAAGGAAATGTTTTTCGCGGAGTAGTTTCTGCCGACGTTGGAGTGATGCAAATCAATGAGAGATATTGGAGTGATACAGCCAAAAAGCTGGGAATCAACCTCCATACCACTCAAGGAAACATGGAATACGCAAGATATCTTTATAACAAAGAAGGATTGCGTCCATGGTCTGCTTCATCTAATTGCTGGGCGAAAGGCGTAGAACTCGCGCTTAACAAGTAAATCTAAATCAAAAGACTCATCTCGAAAGGGGTGAGTCTTTTGATTTAATTAAATTAGAACTGCCTTTTTCTTTATATAAGTAGTAAGTGCAAAAAATAGAGTTGTGGTGATTGTAGAAAATATGCAATACAGACACCATGCATTTAAAACAAAAGCCTGAATGTACGTGAAATAAAGGGAACCAAGAAACCCTATTCCCGATAATATAAATAAAAGTTGAATGATTTTATTTATATGTTTATTTTCTAAAATTAAAAGAGAACCAATAAACAGTACTAAGTAATACAAGAGACCCAAATAGGGGACAGGGATACCAAAAACCACTGAATACGAACTTGATGTTACAAGATCGCATTGAAAACCAGTTGTGCATGGTGGAATCAACCCCAAGAAATGTTCGTAAGAAAGGAAAAGAGCATCTAAAAAACCTAGTGAAGAAAGAAGGACCAAAAATGGGGAATATTTAGGATGGGTTTGAGACATTTTTTAGTTCAGCTTCAATTATTTGTTGGAATTCAGCGCCATTTTGTGGAAGTTGAATTAATTTGCCATTCAAGAAAAGGGAAGGAGTTCCTGAAAGGTTCATCTTCTTTGCTTGTAATCTTTGTCCTGCAATTTTTTCCTCTACCACCTGTAGCTTCATGTCCGCTTCAAATTTTGTAATATCTAATTTAAGTACACTTGCGTATAGGGAGAAAAGTTTTTCTGGATCACTTGATTTAGTCCATTCTTCTTGGTGTTCATAAATTGAATCAACCATTTCAAAAAATTTTCCTTGCATTCCAGCAGCTTCAACGGCTTTGGCAGAAATTACGGCACGATTGTGTATTTCAACAAGTGGGTAATGTCTGAAAACAACAGCTACCTCTCCTTTATATGCTTCAACTGTTTGTTTAAGTAAGGCTGAATAAATTTTGCAGGCAGGGCATTGAAAATCACCATATTCAACCACAATCACTTTTGCATTCCTATTTCCTAAAAAGGAGTCAAAGTTCGTAATAGGGAATTGGGACAAGTCTGCATTATCAACAGAAGTACCAGTACTCTTTTTAGAAGTTAAACCTATAACAACAAAAGAAAGTATTAAAAGCCCAACCAATGCCCAAATCCATTTATTTTTCATAATAGTATTTTAGCTTACCTCGGTGTTTTTTTGTAGGGAAGGGGAATTGAGTATTTTAAATATTTCTGTTTCTAAATCGAAAAGTTTGTCTTGTTTTTGTTTAAAATCTTTTAATTCTTCTGGCGATAAAATGTGTGGAGAATTAATAAGCTCTTGAAATAGATTATCATATTCATTGTCTAAAACAGTCCACTCTGTGCCAAGTTCTTTTATTGTGTTCATAGTGCTAGTTTACATTAGGGAAGAGATCTATATAAGGCTACGAGCATGACGCACAATATATCTTTTACG
>CAYIKP010000004.1:32068-36670 GCA_964364225.1 uncultured Candidatus Saccharibacteria bacterium
GATCTTGTTCCAAAGCATCAAAGGAGGTGCCTAAATGCCTATTCACACTGCACTTGAGCTTAAAGTGGGCTCAATAGTCAGAATTACTGATGAAGATTTCTGGATTTACGACTCTGAAGGAATAGTCGTTGATACAAATAGCGACGCATATCCAGAAGATGGACCAATTGCAGTTTTTTTTGACAAAGAAGTTGAGACTCTAGATATTCACGGACCCGAAGAGGCTGAATCTTGGAGTGGGCCAATTCCCACTCAAGAAAATTATCGTGAATGCCCGAGGGTGTTGTGGTTTCAACCGAATGAACTAATGGCAATTTCTCAGTTTTCATTGAAAACACTTGCTGATAGACGCTTTCCTGGCATGTGGCATCATACGCGCGCTTTCTCGGCGCCTCTTGTGCCAAATGTATTTAAGTGTCATTTAGCAGACTGTAAATCTGGTCTCATGGCGACAGAGCGTAGTCTTTTCAACTTCTGGGGTACGGTGATTGATTTCTACACCTGCACAGAGTGTCACGAGGCAATAGATGGAATGGGTGGAGATTTTGTTCCCAAGTTAAGGGAGCCTGATGAGAATGATAAGGCGTTCATGTGAGTTTAGTTGTAGCAAATAGGGGGGAGTTTCGACTCCCCTTTTCGTTTGTATAAATTTTGAATTTATGTAATATCGTGCGTGGAAACAGTATTTACTTGACTCACATCCACGGAGCTAAATCTATGCGCTTGCCAGTTTCGATTCACACGTATTACATCGTGTACCGTGGGTACATCGTGTGGGAAAATGACGGCAGTGATATACACGAGACCAGGCAATTGGCCATCGTTGCTGATGAAAAAGAGGCCAGAGATGTTTGTAAGAAATCAGGCCTTCGGTACATTAAGTACAGGACTGCTTTACGGATGAGTCAGGAACGTGCCGAAAAAAAGGAACGTGTTGTGACTTACTACTCGCAGACGGTCGCAGTGTGGGATAACCGCAAGTACAAAGGCGGGTTCCCTATCTGGGATATTCCAATGAAACGCGGGCTGTGCGCAACAGGCATCTTCCTGATGCGGCTCAACAAGGCTGGTAAGGTTGTTCGCACTGAATCGTCGAAGTATGGGCAACGGCATCAGAATGAGCCGAAGAGGCGCAAGAAACCCAAGATGATTCGGGCAAGCAAAACTGGTTTTCTATGCGGGAGAGAAACTCATAGGGTTCTTAAGAGTTTAGTCTGGGCTACGTGAGTTTTGTAAACACACAAAGGGAAGCAAAACATTGCTTCCCTTTTCGTTTGCAGTAAATTATTTATGAGATTTTCCGTGTTGTTTGCCAGCAGTATCTTGAGGTTTTCGATTTGAAACCGCACTCCCCTTCAATCCCATAATTTTCTTGGTGTTTTTTGTAGTGAGTAAAAATCGTGCCTTTCTCATTGAGTTGTTTATGTTGTTTCTTGCCATGTTTGTATTATACAGAGTTTATTTTTTTAAATTATTCAAATTATCTAGTGCATTAAAATGAACCCAATCGCAGTCATTTTAATGCATCACTTTTGTAATCACATTTAGACATTAGTTTAATCTAGGAGACTTTCCCACCAAGAACCGGTGTGGTGCAGGAGTAAATACATTGGACCGTAGATTGGTAAGAGTATGAAAAATAGAATCTTTTTTGACATTAGACCCCCATTCTATCGCTCCCCTAGCAACTAGCAACTTCCTCTTTTAAGGTGTTGGCGGTGTCACTGTTTGCCCAACTTGGCTAAATGCCTCTAGAAGAAAGGGTTTTATGTGGAGTGTCCACCATTCGAGCATTATTGAGAAGAATTTTCCTATTGTGTATGGCAAACCATTTGTGCGAACACTTTCCCAAACATCAAAATTGTATGAATATTTTAAAATTAGATAAAGAACTATAAGAAGCAAAACCAGAGGAACAAAACCTTTTTCGTTTTTTAAGTTAAAATTTTTCATTTTAAAAACTTCCACCTTGTGTTCCATTCATATAATTATTATAAGTCATTTTTACTTATCTAGTATGGTCTTGGCAAGTAAGCCTGTGGATCAAGGTAACCATTTAATGGAGAAGTTGGCACCACTACATTTTTACAAAATTTACTTGATGAATATAACTGAACCCGCACTCCTTGTGTAGCGAAGAGACCCAAGTGAAGGTGCGGACCCGTAGAAAAACCTGAACCATAAACTCCAGGCTGACCACCTGAATATCCTATAACTTGCCCCGTAGAGACCGATTGTCCTGTACTTACACTGGAACCAGAAAGGTGTGAGTAAAGACTTGAAAGGCCATTATTATGTTTTATTAAAATCCATCTGCCATACGAATAACAGCCTTTTTGTTCATCTGTATTTCCCATTGCGTCAACAACACCACTAAGGACCGCTTTTATTGGAGTTCCAACAGACGCACGGAAATCCATACCATTGTGTGTACCGGAAACATATAAACGTTTTGCAGAAACAGAAGCACCAAATTTTTGAGTAATAAATACAGGAGACAATGGCCAAGAAATTATCCCAGGGCGCTCTGTTGGGAGCCTAGATGGATCAATTGCAATTTGGAGTTGGGACTCATAATCAAATTGTTCAGCCTCTATTTGTCTACCTCTTTCTAAGTTTGCTTGTAACTGTTTTTGATATTCAGATTCTTTGCTTTTGGTTTCAAGGAGTATTCTGGTTTTAGCGGCTTGGTTTTCTAAAACTATTTTTTGTTGAGCAGTTAAATTATTTTGGAATCCAGTCAATTCCTCCTTTTTCTTTTTATGTTCATCTTGTTGTTCCGTAAATTCGGTCTTGACTTCGTTCAGGGCATTAATATGTTTATTCAAATCTTCAGAGAGCTTTCTTGATGTTTCTAAATCGTCCCATATTTCTGCAAAATTTTTGTCAGAAAGAAAATTTTCAATAAATGAAGCGTTCTCCATGGCCGAAAGTCTTCTTATTAATTCTTTTACAGCCAACTCCCCTATTCCAATTTTTTCTGTTGCGTTATTTATTTTTAACCCTAATTGTTGGATTTCATATTGAGTGCTTGTTATATTATTTTTAGTAATTTTTATATCGCTACCAATTTTTTTTGCGTTTTGATCAAGAGTTTTAACGGTAGATGAAAGTGTTTGAGCTTGCCCCTCCAAAACCCCTATTTGCTCACTTAGTTTTTTGTTTTCCTCATCTAATTTTTGTTTTTCTTGTCTCTTTTGATCAATTAAATTTTGTAGGTCAGAAATACCAAGTGCATGAGCTGATGAAAATATTGCCATTACTAGCAACAAACAACTAGCAATTAATAATTTATAACTATTTTTGTAGTGCATTTTTGGCATTGTTTAAACGTTTTAGAGTCTCTTCTTTGCCAAAATACTCCATCAAAGAAATTGGGTCTGGAGATTTTTCTTTTCCAGAAAGTGCAACGCGTAATGGCCAAAAGAAACTTCCTTTTCCTATTTTTTCTGCAGTATCTTCAATAGCATTTTCTTCTACAGCTTTTATTATCAAATCAAAATTTTCTTTTGTTTTTGCTAAATCATCTTTTTTCCAAATCAAAAGTTCTGAATTATATGTAGCCTCACTAAAAAGATAATCCCAAACCCCTGCTTCAAATTCTTTTTTCAGTTCGTCTGCAACAGAAATTCTTTCGCTAAATAAACGTGAGGCTTTGTTGGCCAATTCTTGATCTATATTTAATTCTTTAGCGCGACTAGTATTTAAAATTGCGTCAGTCAAATAATTGGTTACAAAATCTTCACCCTTTAATTTCAAATGCTCTCTGTTCATCCACTTTAATTTTTCTTCATCAAAAATGGCACCCCCTTTTTGTGTTCGCGATAAGTCAAAATCATTTATAAGTTCAGAGAGCGTATATATCTCTTTTTCTGTGCCTGAATTCCACCCCAAAAGGGTAAGAAAATTGACCATAGTTTCAGGCAAAAATCCCCTATTCATGTACTCGCTTATAGAGGTTGCCCCATGCCTTTTGGAGAGCTTTGACCTATCTTGCCCTAAAAGTAGCGGTAAATGGGCATATATGGGCCTGGGAGCCCCGATTGCCTCTTGGATGAGTATCTGACGGGGGGTGTTTGATATGTGGTCCTCCCCTCGTATTACGTGGGTAATTCCCGATAGGAAATCATCCACCACAACAGCAAAATGGTAGAGGGGTTCAGTCATGGAACGAGCTATCACAAAGTCCCCCAACTCAGTAGTATCAAAAGAAACATCCCCTCTAATTTCGTCATGAAAAGTTATCCTTTTGTTTGGATTTTTGAAACGGATTATTTCAGCTCTTTGCCCTTCCTCTTTAATTTCTTCTTTTGAAAGATAGATTAGATCTTTTTCTAAAAGTTTTTTTAGTTCGCTTTCATAAATTTCGCTTCTTTCGGACTGTTTATACATTTCATCCCATGAAAGGCCAAGCCATTCCATGCCCTCTATTATGTTTTTCTCAAATTCTTTTGTGCTTCTTAAAGCGTCAGTGTCTTCAACACGTACAATAAATTTTCCATTATTGTGTCTAGCAAAAAGAAAATTAAAAAGAGCAGTACGAGCAGTACCAACATGAAGGTTGCCTGTTGGAGAGGGTGCAATTCTAACTACTGGATTAAT
>CAYIKP010000004.1:36770-49667 GCA_964364225.1 uncultured Candidatus Saccharibacteria bacterium
GGATTAATATTGTTGGGCATTGTTTTCTGCGGCCTCAGTTGCTTGCGCTGATAATTCTTCTTGTAATAGTTCTTCTGTAGTTTTATCACTCATTACCACATTATCTGGAATAACTTCTTGAGCCGTAAATTCTATTTTTGGAGTTTTTAATTTTGGTGATTCTTTTACTGGAATTTCTATTTCTGTTTTCTTTACTTCTTTTTTACCTTTCAAATTTTTTCCATGAGTGACAGCTAGCCTTAAAAGAGCGTCAGCAATTTTTTCTGCTGCATCTTCTTTTGTAAAGGCTTTGGTGGCCTTGCCCATCTTTTCATTTAATTCTTTATCCATAATTACTCGTGTGATTTCTGATATCACTACATGAGGTTTTAGGTTTTTTTCTTCTAAAACAATTGCTGCGCCAGTCTCTGCATAAGCGTATGCATTTCTCATTTGATGATTACCATTTGAGTCTTCTATTGGGATAACAATTGATGGAATGCCCCACCAAGCAATTTCAAAGAGTGTGGAACCAGCTCTGGTTATTACGGCATTAGCAACCCCTGCGCACATACGCATTGAAAGAGTGTTTAAATAATCAAAAGCCTTATAGCGTGTTTTAAACTGACTGTCGGCCAGCAGTGTATCAGCCGCCATTGTTACTTCTTTGAAGTTTTCTTTTCCGGTTTGATGGATGATTTGAAAATTTTTAACTAATTCTGGCAGGGCATCTAAAATAGTATTATTTATTTTTCTTGCACCCAAAGATCCACCAAGAACCAGTATTACAGGAATCCCTTCTTCTAGTTTTAAATATTCGCGTGCCCCTGTTGTGAGGGGTGCTCTCAACTCGTCTCTTACGGGGTGACCTGTGACAATTACCCTTCCCTCTTCCACCCCCTTTTTAAAATGTTCAGCTGCTTGAGGGTAAGAAAGAGCAATTATTTTTGCAAATTTGCCCGCCCACATATTTACGCGTCCTGGTACAGTGTCTGACTCATGAATCATTACTGGAATACCAAAAATTCTTGCTGCAAAGAGTGCTGGCACAGAACCAAATCCCCCCTTACCAAAAACCGCATCTGGAAATATTCCATAAACTTTGAAAAGGGCTTTTAAAAGTCCAACCCCTGTTTTGAAAATATCAAAAAAATTAAGTACAGAAAAATATCTTCGCATCTTTCCTGCAGAAACTTGAATGAAGTTTATGTCGTGCTCAAAAAGAACTCCTTTGTTGTATGGATTAGGAGACATGTAAAAAAGCTCAATTGAAACTAACTTCAATTTTTTGGTGAAATTTCTTATAGCTTGAGCAATAGCAATAATTGGGTAAAAATGTCCGCCAGTGCCGCCTCCTGTTAATATAATTCTCATTTTTTTATATTCTTTTACGTGATATTGAAAGCACTATGCCCATTTCAGCCAATACAACCAAAAGGGATGAACCTCCGTGACTGACAAAAGGAAGAGTAATTCCTGTTAGGGGCAAAACCCCAAGCATGGCTCCAATGTTTAAGAATGCTTGGGATATAAGAAGTATAACAATCCCTACAATAAGCAGTCTACCAAAAGAGTCCTCCGTATGGGCGGCAATCCGTAAACATCTCATTGAGAACAGGACAAAAAGAAGTATTATGGATGAGGCACCCACAAAACCAAACTCTTCAGCAGCAACAGCGAAAATTGAATCACCGATAGGTTCTGGTAAATGAGTAAATTTTTGTAAACTTTTTCCATAACCCCTACCCATTAAACCACCGGAACCAACGGCAATAAGAGATTGTTTTGCTTGAAAACCAGAGCTCAATGCTTTTTGATCTGGGTTAAAAAAGATTAAAAACCTTTCTCTTATGTACGGTCTTTCATAAGCAAGAAGTGACATTAATAACACGCCCAGTATTGCCATTATAAAAACATGTTTTTTCGATCCTCCAGCAGAAAGGTATACAGCAAATGAAGCAAAAACTGTTACAAGAAAGCTATCAGTATCTGGTTGGACAAGAAAAACAACCCCTGTAACCGCAAGAGTAATAAGTAGTGGTAGGGTCCCTTTTTTAAATGTTTCTGCCGAACCTTTTTTAGCTGAAAACCATGCGGCTAAAAAAATAATTACACCAACTTTCAAAATTTCTGATGGTTGAAAAGTAAATGAACCAATTTTTATCCAACGTAATGCTCCCCCATGAGCTATACCCAAATGAGGAATAAAAACTAAAAGTGTAATAACAATGCTTCCAAAAAGAATTACCCAAGCCCAGTTTTTTAGGATTTTGTGATCCATTCTAGAAAGAAGCAGGCAACAAATAGTGCCTCCCAAAAGACCAAAAAGGGTTTGAGTGAAAGTCACACTAGAAAATTGATCTCCACTTTTTGCTAAAAGCCCAAGCGATGCCGAACTAAAAATAATAAAGCCAACAACAACCAATGTGACTAGAAGTATTGCTAAATATTTATCAACGGGCTTTCTATGAACCTTATTCATCTATGAGGATTATCTTAACAGAATAACTAACCAACCAACGCTAGAACTACACCTAAAATTCCAAACATGACACCAACTATCCAATAGCGCATCGTGACTTTATATGCGGGCCAACCTAAAGCTTCAAAGTGGTGATGAACTGGGGCTACAATAAAAACCTTTTTACCCCTATATTTTTTTGAAAAGACCTGAATTATGTTTGAAGCCGTGGTTAAAACCAGTGGCATAGCGATTATAGGAAGAACAAATACACCGTATCCTCCGCCAAGTGAGTCTGTCATAAATGCAATTACTGTTAGCGTCACAGTTAATGCCATTGTCCCTGTTTCAGACATATAAAATCTTGCGGGTGGAATGTTAAACCATAGAAAAGCGAGAATGCCCCCAACTACTACAAGGCAAAATGAAGCCAAATTAATTTGTTGTTGATAAAAAGCGATACCTGCATATGCTGAAAACATTGTTGCAAAAACTCCGCCCGCAAGCCCATCTATTCCATCTATTACGCCACCCGAATAAACCGCCATTGTAACTATTGCAAAAAAAGGAATAAAAAATATTCCTAAATCTAGCCCACCAAAAATACCAGGCGTTCCTAACATAGTGATGCCGAGTTTTGAATAAAACCAATAACCACAAAATAAACCTATTGCGGCGACAACCATAAGCCTTTTTTTAAGAGAAAGTCCCTTCGAGTAAGTTCCTCCTGTGCTACGAACCTCTAAATAATCATCAATTAATCCTACTAATGCACCAACGATGAGTGTCATTAAAGGAATCCATGTTTGATTTCTTGAGAGAAGCTCTAATTTATCAAAAACAGGCAGAGCAGTAATTTTGTCTATCAAAAAAATTCCAACAATAGTTACAAAGGTTGAAAGCCAAACAATGATACCCCCCATCCTAGGAGTGTTTATTTCCTTATCCTTATGGAGCTCATTAAAAATAGGTGTTGCGTTGCCATCTAGATCAACCTTACCAGCTTTCTTTTTCCACATCTGTTTTGAGTAGAGAAAGTTAGAAAGAGGCACTGCAATTAAAATACCAAAAATGAAAGAAATGACCGCCGGAATGAATACTTTAATAATATCTATAATCATCTTTGTTCAATATATAAGAGTGTAGCACCGACAAGTTTTTTTACATCTTCAAACCTCCCTTCCTCGCTAGATCCGAGAACAACAATAGTATATGGACTACCCAAACCAGGATCAAAAGCTATAGCGAGATTGCCTTGTGAAAGCAGTGTGTAGCCTGTTTTTCCACCAATTAATCCGGGAATAAATGGTAAAGCATTGTTAGTGTTTTTTGCATTGTGTCGTACACCTTTTTCAGATTCAACAGAGATGTTTTGATATCGAGTGGCAGAAATTAAGGAAGGGTCTTCTTTAACTATGTATGCGAGAAGTTTTGCCACATCTCTTGCGGTGCCGTATGATCCCGCATTCACTGAATCACCATCAAGGCCCGTTGAGTTTTCAAATAAAAGTCCGTTTAAGCCGATTTCTCTTGCTAAAGTATTCATGCTGTTAGAAAAATTTTTGTTTGATACTGCAACAGCGGCTGTTGCTATAGCCGAAGCACCATCATTTGAAGATCCCGTTAATGTGAAATCTATTATTTTTTGAAAAGAAATTTTTTCCCCAATGCGCAAGCCCGAATCCCCTTCAGAGCCAATATCTTTTCTCGTGATGGTTATTATTGAGTCTTTATTTAATTCTTTACTTGCAACAAGTGTAGTCATTAGCTTAGCAATAGAGGCAAGCGGCCTTGGTGCTTGATCATCTTTTGCATAAATGATTTTTTGATTCCTAATATCAAAAACAATAGCTGAACGCGCCTCTACAGAAACTGAATCAAATGGATTCTTAACATAGGGCAAGGTTTCAGAAATTTTTGGTTGTTGACTAAACAGTGAGATTAAAAGAAGAAATAGCAAAAGTACTAATATTCCCCAGAGAGAAAGTATTATTTGTTTTTCGGATAAATTTTCGAAAGATTTACTGTTCACCCCGTTAGAAACAGGTCGCGGTCCCTTATTTTCATTTGTATTGTTTTGTGATGATTTATCCATTTTATTTTGAGCTGGACTATAGCTTACCAATTAAACTGCGACCACGGTTTCTAACGGGGTTCATTTTCTTTCATCTCTGTATCTTTGGAGTTTTCTAATATACCCCCCAGTCTTTCTTCAAGCTCCACATTCAAAGTTCCATATTCAGGCAAATCTTTTGTTTCTTTTATTCCTAAAAATCCTAGAAGTTCGTGGGTAGTTTTATAAACATATCCTTCGCCCCCTCTTTCCATTCTTTCTATTAACCCCCTTGAAACAAGAGCTCTTAAAATGTACTGGGATTGCACGCCCCTTATGAAATCAATCTCTCTGCGAGAAACCGGACCTTTATACAAAACTATAGTTAATGTTTCCAAAGAGGCCTTTCCCAGCTCCTTTTCAAGTTCCTCTTTACGCATTGTTTCAATTAAAGTGGAGACTTGACTTGAAGTCATAAGACTTACAGAGTCTCCATCATCTACTATGCATATTCCCCCAGTCCATTTTTCTTTTAAAACTACAATGGCGCTTTCAATTTCTTCTTTTGAATTTTTTAAAATACTTTTTAATTCGCCTCTCGATATTGGCTCGGCTTTATAAAAAAGAATGGCTTCAATCTTGTTTTCTAGTTCATTATTCATAATTCTTTATTCAGCACTCGTGCCATATGCAGGAGTAGCTAGGGTTTTAGACCCGAGCATTATATCGGCTTTTGAATTCTCTTGCATCGCCTCAATTGCGCCTCTTTTTATTAATTCTAAAAGTGCTAAAAATGTAACTATTAAATTCTTTCTTTCTTCTTTTGGTAACACGTGTCTATGTCCACTTTTTGAACCACCGTGTTCTTTTGCGAGTTTACTAAATGATATGTTCATTGCTTTTGTTAATCTATTCCCCAAAGACATTATTACCTGTTCAAGAGAAATTACTTTTCTAACCATTGCTTCGTCTTTTTTTTCCGCCTCTGGTATTAAATTGATCACATGCTCAAATGCACTCTTGAGATTGTCCAAAGAAATATTTTTTGAAGGCGAGAAAAATATTTCTTGATCTTTTCTAACTAAGGGATTAAATAAAGATTCAGCACCCCATTTCTCTTTTATATATTTGGAAAGTTCCCGCATTTTTGCATACAAGAAAAGACGTTTTTCTAAATTTTTAGCGTCGTCCTCTTCATCGTTAGTGAGCGTTAAATGGGGCAAAAGGGAACGAGATTTTATTAGAAGCAAAGTAGATGCTATAGATAAAAATTGCGCGGCCTCACTTATGGGAAAACTGCCAAGTTTTTCTATGTAAGAAATAAAATCATCCGCCACTTTTGCAAGAGAAATATCATGAATGAGAAGTTTTCGTTTTTCTATAAGTTCAAAAAGTAGCCCTATTGGCCCTTTAAAATTTTGTTCTTCAACTTCCAATACAAAATCACCCATTATTTTTCAGTTAATTCTGAAAATCTTTCGTCAATTCTTTCCATATCTCTTGGGAACATTGATGCTTCCCGTACGTTTTTTAGTCCCAGTAATTGCATAGTGATACGCTCAGCGCCTAGTGCAAAACCGCCTTCAGGAGGTACACCATATTTAAATGCTTCTAAGAACATTTTGATTTTGGCCGGATCCATTTTCCATAGCTTTACATGTTCCAGTAATTGGTCATATTTGTTAATTCTTCGTCCCCCAGACATCCACTCAAGTCCTCGGCACAATAAATCTATACCTTCATTAAACTCTGGGTTTTCAGGATTTGGATAAACATAAAAAGGTTTTTTACGAGTTGGATAACCATATATAAATACAAAATCTGAACCAGTTTCTTTTTTTATAATTTCACAGATCTCTCTTTCATCCTGTGGATTCATGTCCTTTTCCCCTCTCACATCTCGATTGAAATTTTCAAATATTTTTTGTTGAGCTTCAGTTAAAGAGAGGGTCGGGGTTTTGTCTATCATCACAGGAAAATCAGTCTTCAAAAGTTTGAGGTGTTCGCTGTTCTTCTCTTTCACTGTTTCTAAAATAAATCTAACTGTTGCTTCAGCCATATCACGAATATCTTCCCAACTTTCTATGAACCCCATTTCAGCGTCTAAAGAAACAACCTCTGTAAGATGTCTGGTAGTTGTGCTTGGCTCTGCACGGAAAATTTTATTTACAGAAAACACCCTCTCAAAAGCAGACATTACAATTTGTTTATAAAGCTGTGGGGACTGACTTAGAAAGGCTTTTCTACCAAAGTAATCAACTTGAAAAACTTCGCTTCCGCCCTCTGCTACTGCAGGCGTAATGCTAGGTGCTTGGAATTCAAAAAATTTATTTTGTTTCAAAAATACTCTGAAGGAATCAATTATTGTTTCTTGAACTTTAAAAACTGCTTGAATTTTAGGATGGCGTAAAACTAAGGCCCTATTATCTAATTCCGTAACTAAATCCAAGTTATAACCTTCAAGCGACATATCAAAAGGTAGTGTCTCTGCTTTTGATAGGACTTCAATACTTATAACCTCAAGCTCAATATCACCATTCAACATATCTTTGTTAATGTTTTTTTCGGGACGTTTATTTACATTTCCATTGATTTTCAAAACCCATTCCAGCCTCATGGCTTTGGCTATTTCAATCGCCTGTAAATTTGTAGGCATAACAACACATTGAATTTTTCCTGTCATATCTCTCAAATCAAAGAACACCATTTTGCCTTGGTCGCGACGAATGTCTACCCAGCCAGCAAGTGTTACCTCCTTTCCTATATTGCTATGTAGCTCCTCTATAAAAATTCTTTTCATATTAGTTATTGTGAATTAAGCCTGTTTTTTCTCGAACCTCAATCATTTTTTCATGAATCACTTTTCTCATTTTCTCGCCCCCTGCACGAATTATTTTTTCTACCTCTTCTGGTTTATTTTCCCACTCGGTTCTTTTTTCACGCAGTGGACTTATAAACTTTTTTAGACTAACAATTAAAATTTCTTTTGATTCTTTGTAACCAATTTTTCCATCCTCATACCTTGCACGAAGATCCTCAAGAGTTGCGCTTGGTGTCACTAATGTGTGGAGCTTGAAAACAGTATCGTTTTCTGGGTCTTTTGGTTCATCCACCCCCTTTGAATCTGTAGGAATACTCATTACCACTTTTTCTATTTCTGTATCGGTAGCAAACAAAGGAATAATGTTGTTATAACTTTTACTCATCTTTTGTCCATCGATCCCAGAAATTGTTGCAACGGACTCAATAATTAGTGGGTTTGGAAGTATAAAAGTTTCGCCAAATGTTCGGTTAAATTTTTCTGCAGTATCACGAGCAATTTCAATATGTTGTTTTTGGTCTTGTCCAACTGGCACCACTGATGCATCGTGGACGAGAATATCTGCAGACATAAGCATTGGATAATTGAAAACACCAACATTTATTTCTTTACTTTTTGCCTCAGCGTCTTTGAAGGCGTGAGCACGCATCAAATATGGCATTGTGGTTAGGCATTCAAAAATCCACGCCAGCTCTGCCACGTGTGGAACATCTGATTGCAAAAAAATGGTGGCCTTAGATGGGTCAATGCCAACGGCTAAATAATCTAAGACAACACCAAGAGATTGCTCTCGCATTTTTTTAGCATCATGAACGGTTGTTAATGCATGTAAATTGGCAACAAAAAGACGACATTCATATTCGTTTTGAAGTTCAACAAATTGTTTTAACGCTCCAAAATAATTACCAATATGAAGAGCACCGCTTGGTTTTACTCCTGATACCAAAATTCCTTTTGACATGTTTTTATTGTACCAAAAAATGGCTAACTATGAGTCTTATTTATTATGTTAAATAGTATACTTGACAAGTATACTATTTGGGTGTAGAATATTGGCAGAACCGTAAAACACCCAAAGGAGGTGCTGTGCGAACAATCACTGTGTTCAGGACCCTTGTTCTCATCTTGGGAATCGTGGTGGCATCAAAGGCCTATGCGGATCACAGGGTGGCA
This sequence comes from uncultured Candidatus Saccharibacteria bacterium, assembly GCA_964364225.1. Taxonomy (GTDB): domain Bacteria; phylum Patescibacteriota; class Minisyncoccia; order Phycocordibacterales; family Zambryskibacteraceae; genus 12-FULL-44-12b. The sequence goes on from CAYIKP010000004.1 coordinate 45,258, forward strand.
AGCAAATGTCTCAAGGAGATTCGGACTGTTTCTTCAGTAGCCCGTCACCCCAACGACATTCTGCTCCTGCCTTCCTGCCGTTAACCAACTTCGCCTAACTGGAGGCACACGTGGTTCAGCTCTTTGTAACGATTGCCATCATTTGGGCCTTCGGCTATGTCGTCGCGCAGGTCATGGGCTTCGGTAGATATTACCTGGCTTGGTGGAAGCGACGCTGGTCAAAGGTTTGGCCGAAGTACAAGACCCAGGTCATCTGGTTCATCGTCGGCATGCTCTTTGGTGGATTCATCACCCCGTAACAAGGATACAAGAAGATGTGGGAAATAATTGATGGTGGTACGTTTCGCATGGTAGTTCCGGGTGGTTGGTTGGTCAGGGTATCAGAGGAAAAATGGCAAAGCGTTTCAGTAAGCATTTGTTTTTACCCAGACCCCAACCATTTCTGGAAGTTGGAGAAGTGAATTACACGCCCCGCGCTGAAACTACGGCGCGGGGTTTTGATTTATATAAAAAAGTCTTTGTTGCAAAGAAAAACTTTATTCGTGAAAATTATATTCAATTGAAGTTATTCTAGTTGTGTTAAAATACTCCCAATCGCACTCATTTTAACACACACTTTTTCTACACTCCGTTCTTCTTCAGTTCCTCTACGAGTTTTTTATCTTCCTTCGACAACTTACGTGGTAATTCTATCTTTATTCTCAATAGTATGTCCCCTCTTTTACCTCGATTTTGTGGAACACCACGCTCTTTAATACGAATTACATCTCCAAATTTAACGCCTTCCGGAATTACCACCCTTGCAGGGCCATCTAAGGTTTCAATATTTATCTCGGCACCCAAAAGTGCATCACTTAATTTCACATTTAAATCTGCTGTTAGGTTCGCTCCATTTTTTACAAATCTTGAATGAGCATCAACGCGAACTCCTACATACAAATCTCCTGCTTCACCACCACGCACAGCCTCGCCCATTTTGGAGAGTCTCAAAACTTCTCCACTCTCGATTCCTGCAGGAATCTTGATTTCAACAATCTCATTTTTATCTAACAGGCCTTTTCCGCGACACTCATTACATGCTTTTTCTGGCAGTTCTCCTTGGCCAGCACACACAGTACACATCCTTTCTGTGGCGATTTGCCCCAAAATAGATCTGCGTATTTCTTTTACCGAACCTTTTCCTTTACAAATTTCGCATTGCTTCATTTTTGAACCAAGCTCCCCACCACTCCCCTTACACTTTTCACATACCGCTATGTGATTAATGCGTATTTTTCTTTCTCCACCAAAAATTGACTCCTCAAAAGGAATTCTTATTTCTACTTGAATGTCCGCTCCCCTACTTTCCCTTCTATTTTTAAAGCCTCCACCAAATAAATCTCCAAAGATATCTCCTAAATCAAATTCCATTCCGCCTTGAGAAAAATTGAATCCTTCTTGCCCAAATTGTTGAGCGAATTGAGAAAAATCAAAACCCTGTGCCCCATTAAATCCACCCTGAAAATTCCCAGAACCTACCATGTCGTATTGAGCGCGCTTATTATCATCAGAAAGTACTGAGTAAGCCTCGCTTGCCTCTTTAAATTTCTCTGTACTCCCTCCTTTTTTATCAGGATGATATTCATGCGCCAATTTTCTAAACGCTTTTTTGATATCGTCCTTTGAGGCTTTCTTGTCTACACCTAGAATCTTGTAGTAATCCTTACTCATTATTCAGTTTTTGGAACTTCTTGTGTTGGTTCTGTTGGTGGAGTTTCAGTGGGTGGTGTTTGCTGTGAATTTTGCTGTATTGCTTGGCCGGCTTTTTGTAATTCATCTGAAAGTTCTTGCGTAGCCTTTTTAATATCTTCAAGAGTTCCAGTATCCTTTATTGTTTTAAGGGTGGCTATTTTTGCTTCAACATTAGCTTTTATTTCAGCAGGAACTTTATCGCCACCATCCTTAAGTGCTTTTTCAGATGTATAAATTAATTGTTCACCCAAGTTTCTGGCTTCAGCAATATCTTTTTTCTGAGAATCTTCAGCTGCATGTGTTTCTGCATCTTTCTTCATTTTTTCAATTTCGTCTTTACTTAATCCTGACGACGCTTCAATACGAATTGATTGCTCTTTGTTTGTGCCCTTATCTTTTGCTTTAACAGAAAGAATCCCATTGGCATCAATGTCAAAAGAAACTTCTATTTGTGGCATTCCGCGATGAGTAGGAGGAATTCCATCCAATATAAACCTGCCTAGGGATTTGTTGTCTCCGGCCATTGGTCTTTCCCCTTGTACAATATGAATTTCTACTGAAGTTTGGTTATCTACTGCGGTTGAAAAAACTTGTGAGCGAGATGCAGGAATGGTGGTATTTTTTTCAATAAGTTTTGTTGCAACGCCCCCCATTGTTTCAATTCCAAATGAAAGAGGAATAACATCTAGAAGAAGAATATCTTTCACGTCGCCCGCCAAAATACCTCCTTGAACAGCGGCACCGAGTGCTACCACTTCATCGGGATTAATTGTTTTGTTTGGTTCTTTTCCAAAAAATTTTTTAGCTGCTTCAATCAAAGCAGGCATTCTTGTTTGGCCTCCCACTAAAAGAATTTCGTTTATTTCACCAACTTTAAATGGTGATGCATCCATTGCGCGCTTCGTTATGGCCATCGCACGGTCAATAAACTCTTGAGAGAGTTCTTCTAGTTTTGCGCGAGACATTTTTATTAAGAAATGTTTTGGCCCCGACGCATCAGATGTAATAAATGGAATATTTACTTCTGTTTCTACTGCCGTTGAGAGTTCTATTTTTGCTTTTTCTGCGCCCTCATCCAATCTTTGCAATGCAAGAGGATCGTTACGAACATCTATTCCAGATTCTTTTTTAAATTCATCAGCAAGCCAATTAATTATTTTCTGGTCAATATCTTTTCCGCCTAAATGGGAGTCGCCGTCTGTTGACTTTACCTCAACCACATCATCACCTACTTCCAAAATAGAAATATCAAAAGTTCCACCGCCAAAATCAAAAACAGCGATTTTTTCATTTTTCTTTTTATCTAAGCCATATGCAAGAGCCGCTGCAGTTGGCTCATTGATAATTCTTTTTACATCTAGCCCAGCAATTTTTCCGGCATCTTTTGTGGCTTGTCTTTGTGCGTCATTAAAATATGCTGGAACTGTTATAACGGCTTCTGTAATTTTTTCTCCGAGCTTCGCTTCAACATCAGCTTTTATTTTCTGTAAAATCATTGCCGATATTTCTTCAGGACTTAGGTTTTTGTCGCCCATTTTTACTGAAACGGCACCATTAGGGCCCTTTGATATTTCAAAAGGCACGACAGCTTTATCTTTTTGAACTGCCGGCTCATCAAATGTGTGGCCAATAAAACGCTTTATTCCAAAAATAGTGTTTTTTGGGTTTGTAACAGCTTGTCTTTTAGCTAAAAGCCCCACTAAGCGTTCGCCTGTTTTGGAAGTAGTAACAATAGATGGGGTTGTACGAGCACCTTCAGAGTTTTCAATAATTTTTGGTGCACCAACTTCCATTACAGCTACAGCAGAGTTTGTTGTTCCTAAGTCGATTCCAATGATTTTTGCCATATGGTTATATTTTTAATGAGCGAAGCGATTATAAAAATTTCCACCCCGCTCTAATTTTGCTGATAAATTTATTGGTCGACACTGCCCCGAATAGGGGCGGGCTATTCGCCTGCGTGTCGACGGACTTTTACTAAGTAGAGTGGATTTATAGCATATTCCTACCATAATGTCTCGCAAAATTAGAGTTGGGGTTAGTAAAATATATTCACTGCGTTCATTATTTTTCTAAACTATAAACCGAAACCCGTGCTGGACGCAAGACCTTACCATTCAAACTAAAACCTTTTTGAAAAACTGAAGAAATATGGTGGTCTAATTCTTTTTTATCTGTAGGCTCAGTCTTAATGGCTTCGTGAAGATTGGGATCAAATAATTCTCCTAACGGTTCTATACTTAAGACGCCTAATCTCTTTAAAACTGACATAAATTGGCTGAGTATTGCTTCACTTTCTTTATTTCCAGCCTCCACTGCTTTTTCTAGAGAATCCACTATTGGTAATAGCTCTCTTATTAAACTTGCTTCAGCAAAAAGCCTACTATGCTTTAATTCTTCCTCGTCTCTCTTTCTAAGATTTACGAAATCTGCCTGTGCCCTCTGCCAATTATCTAAATATTCTTTTGCCTTTTCTTCTGCAGTTTTTAATTTTTCCTTCAAGCGCTTTGAATCGGAAAGCGTATTTCCTTCTCCATCTTCAGGTACGAACTCTTCTACAATGTCTTGATCGTCTGTTTGCATATCTTCTTATTTTAACTTAAAGCGAGTGGTGTTTCTCGAAAAAGCCTTGGTAGGAGCGACGGCGACGGACAGAGAAAATTTTTAGCAAAAAATTTT
>CAYIKP010000005.1:0-46985 GCA_964364225.1 uncultured Candidatus Saccharibacteria bacterium
CGGCCAAAAGTTTCTAAAAATTCTTCCGGATATTACTTATGGAATGTAAATCAAAATGGAATATTTGATTTAAATAAATTGATAGTTGGCTCTCAGGGCACACTCGGAATTGTTACAGAGGCGGAGATTGGTCTTGTAAGACCGGCAAAAAAATCAAAAATGTTGGTGATTTTTTTGAAACATCTAGATAATTTGGGGGAGATAGTAAATGAAATATTAAAAGGGGACCCTGAAACCCTAGAGTCTTATGATGATTCCACATTAAAATTTGCAATAAAATTTTTACCAGATTTGGCCAAGGCAATGAAAGCTAAGAGTTTCTTGAAAATGATATTTTCATTTATTCCAGAGGCATTGATGTCTGTAAAAGGGGGTTTCCCAAAATTAGTTTTACTAGTTGAATTTACTGGAGACAGCGATGAGGAATTAGAAAAATCTGCTGAAAAAGTTCGTGAATCATTAAAAAAATTTCACACCTCAACCAGAATTACGAAATCAGAACTCGAGGAAGAAAAATATTTAACTATTCGTAGAGAAAGTTTTAATCTTCTTCGTAAACATGTAAGGAACAAGAGAACGGCCCCTTTCATTGATGACATTATTGTTCGTCCTGAATTTTTACCAGAGTTTTTACCAAGACTCCGAACCATTTTAGATAAATATAAACTTTTCTATACCATAGCCGGACATGCCGGAAATGGAAATTTTCACATAATTCCTTTAATGAATTTTAAAGAAAAAAAGAATAAAGAATTGATACTGCCTGTATCTAAAGAGGTTTATTCTTTGGTACACGAATACCAAGGATCGATTACAGCTGAACATAATGATGGAATAATTCGTACACCATTTCTGGAACAAATGTATGGAACAGAAGTCGTGGGACTCTTTAAAAAGACCAAAGAGATTTTTGATCCACAAAACATCTTTAACCCAGGTAAAAAAGTTGGTGGATCATTTGATTATATAGAGAGTCATATAACTTCTGAGTAGAGGTCGCGAAGGTGCCTATTTAAAAAGCGAGCGACAAAAGGTCACCAATGCTTTTCAAATAGGCACCTTTGCCCTAAGTACACTTGGAACATCATGTTGCGTTTTTTCGGATTTTTAATATAATCTTCCCACTATGTTGAGCTTATCCGTAAAGGAAAGAAAAACAGGAGAAAATGTTGATTCCTTGAGAAAGGAGGGACTTTTACCTGCTGTTTTCTATGGTAAAAAAACAGAATCTACACCTGTAACTGTTTCGTTAATTGATTTTAAAAAGGTTTTCAAAGAGGCGGGAGAATCTACTATTGTTACTTTAAAAACAGAAACAGAGGAAGTTCCAACCCTTATTCATGAGGTGTCTTTTGATCCAGTTTCAGGAATTCCAGTACACGTAGATTTCTATGTTTTCGATAAGACAAAGAAAATGGAAATTGATGTCCCTGTTGAGTTTGAGGGCGTTGCTCCAGCATTAAAAGCCGGACTACTTGTCGTTAAGGTTATGCATGAAATAAAAGTTGAGGCTCTTCCTAATGCAATCCCACAGGTAATAATTGTTGATATTTCGAAACTTGAAAAGGATGGGGATGTTGTTTCCGTGAAAGATCTTCCTGAAATTCCTGGAGTAAGGTTTATTGATAACGAAGATGAGACCATTGCATCAGTGCAGACTCCTAAGGAAGAAAAAGAAGAGGTTCCAGTTGATTTAAATGCTATTGAAGTAGAAAAGAAAGGAAAAGAAGTAGAGGGTGGTGAGGGAGAAGCTCCAGCTGAAGAAGCTAAAGCAGAATAACAAAATGTCCCGGGAAATCGGGACATTTTGTTATAATGAAATACTAATGGTTTTAAAAAAATCAGTTATTTTATTTTTTCTTTTTTCTTGTCTTTTAGGTGGGTTATTTACCTTTTCTAAATTAAATGCTCAAGAGCTTACTTCCCAACAAAGAGCGCAACTGGAAGCAGAGCTTGCTCAAACACAGAAAGAAATAGAAGAGCAGGAAAAGATAATTGCTGATTTGAAGCAAAAACAAAAGACTATAGGTGGCGACATCACTATTCTTACTGCACAAATAAAACAAGCAGAAGCAGTATTGAAGCAAAAAAATAGCGCCATTAAAAAACTTTCTACCGAAATAAGCGCAAAAACTCAACGCATTAATTCTTTGTCGGCTAGAATTGATCGCGGAAAAATATCTTTAGCTGAACTTATAAGAAGAACTAATGAAATAGACACATATAGCCTGCCTGAAGCGGTGCTTTCAAACGATAATTTTTCAGAATTTTTTGGAGATTTAGATTCTTTCAATTCCATACAAAGGAATCTTCAAGATCTGTTTTTTGCTATTCGTGAGGCCAAGACAGAGACAGAAAAAGAGAAAAAGACTCTAAATGAAAAGAAAAACCAAGAAGAGGATGCAAAATATATTATTGAACAAAAAAGAAAGGAGGTTGCCAGAAATGAAGCTGAAAAGAAACAACTTTTAGCTGTTGTTAATAAGACAAAGGCTGTTCAGGATACCATTCTTGCTCAAAAACAATCTCGTGCAGAACAAATCAGAGTTGCTTTATTCGGATTGCGCGATGCAGAGGCTATACCTTTCGCAACAGCCCTTGAATATGCTGAGACCGCTTCGCGTGCGACTGGCGTACGCCCCGCCTTAATACTTGCAATTCTTACCCAAGAAACTAATTTAGGTAAAAATATAGGATCTTGTTATGTAAAAAATTTACAAACTGGAGAGGGGGCTGGTAAAAATACCGGTAGAATTTTTGAGCAAGTGATGTACAGCAGGACAGACAATCCAAACAGACCAAATGACACAATACCTTTCGAAGCTATTACTAGTCGATTAGGAAAATCATGGTCAATTACTCCAGTCTCATGCCCAATAGATCCATATGGGGATGGTAAATATTATGTAGGAAGAGGTTTTGGTGGAGGTATGGGGCCATCTCAATTTATCCCGTCAACGTGGGAATCTTTCAAAAAAAGAATTGCAAAAGTTTTTGGTGTTGATGCAGATCAAGCCAATCCATGGAACGCACAACATGCAATTACCGCTACTGCAATTTACCTTGCAGATCTGGGTGCTTCTACTGGTACATATACAAATGAAAGAACTGCTGCTTGTAAATATTATTCCGGAAGAACTTGTTATAGCAGTAGTGGGGGAGCTAATGCGGGCCTCACCTATGGTAATGAAGTTCTAAAAAAAGCAGAAGTTATTCAAGTGAATATAGATTTCTTGAAATCCGTTTAATAATCGCGAGGGGATTTAATTTAAAAGCGAGCGAGGTTGCAAGCACCATTAAAAGGGAGCCTTTTTAATGGTGCTTGACAAAAAGACTGAAGTGTGTATAATGGAGCTGTACACTACCAGTTCGGGACCCCCAATCTTTGAATCACACCATCTGGGGTGAGTAGGGTACACACCGGCATGACCTGGTGAACAGGCTGTGTTGCCGAGTGGGTAGCCGAACGCGCTGTGGCACCCGCTCTGGTCCGCCGTACGACCTGCGCGTGGTCTCAGTGACGAAAGTCGCTGCTGTATCGGCGGAATATGCCGCGTCGCCCGACGACGTGCGCTCGAGGCCGAAGAGCCTCGGTTCGAGTCCTGTGGACGCGGGCTTGGTACCAGCGTTCACGAACAAGTTCCTTTTTCCTCGAGAGCAGAGGATAAATGCATCGGTATCGGTGTCCGTGCCGATACGACAGGGTCCAGGCGAAATGTCTGGGCCCTTTTCTTATATTCTTGCGATATTTGAAACTTTTGGTATATTAAGCGAGCAATGAAAAAAGGAATCCATCCAGAAAACTATAGAAAAGTCTTATTCCACGACAACTCGTCAAAGGTGGATTTTCTTATTGGTTCAACAATTACTACAAACGAAACTAAGAAACACACAGACGGAAAAGAATATCCTTTAGTATCTGTTGAAATATCTAGTGCATCACATCCATTTTATACAGGTAATGACAAAGTGATAGACACAGCGGGGCGTGTAGAAAGATTTAAAACAAAACAAGCGGCAGCCATCGGCCGTAGACCTACAGGCGAGGCAAAAAAGACGACCAAGAAGGCTTAGATAGCTGGTTGTTTAAAAATGACCCATACAGATCTTTTGCGATATAAAGAAAATCCAAAAACTGCTTACCAGGCATCGCAGTTATCCGATTTACTTAAAAAAGAAGAGGAGGCGATAGAACTTTCAAAAGACCCTGCATTTAAAGATCTTGCAGACGAAGATTTGAAAAATATTCAAGAACAGATTGCTGAACTTCAAAAGCATCTAGATGAAATATTAAAAGAGGAGGAAGCAGAAGATGAATTTCCCAATGAAATAATTTTAGAAGTGCGTGCAGGAACAGGTGGCGAGGAAGCAGCACTTTTTGCTGAAGTGCTTTCCACTATGTATTCAAAGTTTGCTGAAAAAAATAATTGGAGTGTTAAAGAAATTGATATTTCTAAGTCGCCACTAGGAGGATTTAAAGACGCTGCTTTTGAAATAAGAGGTAAGGATGTTTATAAAATTCTTCGTTTTGAAACTGGAGTACATAGAGTGCAGAGAGTGCCTAGCACAGAGAAATCTGGAAGGGTGCACACATCAACTGCATCTGTTGTTATTTTGCCAGTGCGTAAACATACAAAAATTGATATTAATCCTGCAGATTTAGAAATGGAGTTTTCTCGGTCTGGGGGGGCTGGAGGACAAAATGTTAACAAAGTCGAGACTGCCGTTCGTATAACCCACAAGCCAACAGGTATTACAGTGCGCTCGACGGCACAGCGTTCTCAAAGTGCAAACAGAGAAAAGGCTATGGAAATTTTAGTCGCTAAAATTGAAGAAGAAGCACGCTTGAAAGCAGAATCTAAATTGTCGGTAGATAGAAAGGGACAAATTGGAACGGGCGACAGATCGGAAAAAATTCGTACCTATAACTACTTACAAGACAGGATCACGGACCACCGCATAAAGGAGAACTGGCACAATATAGATGAAATTCTAGCGGGAAATATAGAAGATATTGCAAATGAATTAGAAGTTAGAGAAAAAGCGGGTACTTTGGGTGAGGGTGAGGAGTAAAAGATTCAGGCCAAAGTATTTCATTGATGAGCGAGCGACGAAAGGTCACCAATGCTCCTCAATGAAATACTTTGGCCATAATATATGGATGTTGTTGCGGGCAAACCCTCCCTTTGATACTATACGGCTTACCCCATTGGGGATTTTTTATGACAGGAACTAATACAAAAACAGTAGACATTGATCACCTTTCAAAAGCGGGGGTGCATTTTGGCCGTTCTCGCTCCAAGAGGCACCCTTCTTCGAAGGATTTTATTTTTGGCCATAAGGGAAGTGTAGAGATTTTTGATTTGGAAACCACTAAAACTCTTTTAGAAAGAGCTATGCAGATTGCTCACGAGATAGGGGAAAAAGGGGGACAGATTCTTGTGGTGGGAGGAAAGTCAGAAGCAAAAGGCGCAGTAAAGGACACAGCTTCTTCGGCGGGACTTCCATATGTTGCGGGAAGATTTATTGGGGGCACCCTTACAAATTTTGTAGAAATAAAGAAGAGAATTAACCGTTTAGAGAGTTTGTCTGAACAAAAAGAAAAAGGTGAACTTGCTAAATATACAAAAAAGGAACGCCTTTTAATTGACAGAGAAATTGATTCTTTAAGAGAAATGTTTGGAGGTATTTCTTCAATGAAATCTTTACCAAACCTAGTTTTTGTAGTAGATCCTAGAAAAGAGAATATTGCTGTACGCGAGGCAAATAATTTAGGAATTCCTGTAATGGCCCTAGCTTCCTCTGATTGTAATATGAAGGAACTTGCGTATCCCATTCCGGGCAACGATGCGACTGATGCAAGTATTAGGTTTATAACAGACAAGATAACCAATGCTTACAAAGAAGGTAGAAAGGTAACAGTAAAGGCATAAATTTTAAAAGAGTTCGGTATAATTAGCACATTATGATTTCAACTGAACAGGTAAAAGAATTAAGAGAGAAGACTGGTGTCTCAATAATGCAATGCAGAAAAGCATTGGAAGAAGCAGGCGGCGATATAGAAAAGGCGCTTATCCTTTTAAAAAAGAAAGGCGCAGATGTTGCTTCTAAAAAAAGTGATAGAACCCTTGGAGCAGGAGCAATACAGTCCTATATTCACGCCAACGGAACAGTGGGAGCAATAGTTGAACTCTCATCGGAAACAGACTTTGTTGCAAAAAATGAAGAATTTAAAAAAGCCGCTTATGACATTGCGATGCAAGTAGCTGCTACAAATCCCGAGTTTCTTTCAATGGATGATATTGGGGAACAAGACAAAGAGAAGGCTAGTGAGGCATTTACACCAGAGCTAGAAGGTAAGCCCGAAGACATGAAGGCAAAGATTATGGAAGGAAAACTTAAGAGCTACTTTAGTGAAAGAGTTTTGCTTGAGCAGTCTTTCATAAAAAATCAAGAAATTACCATAAGGGATTTGGTGAACTCACTAATACAGAAATTTGGTGAGAAAGTTGAAATCAGAAGATTTGTGAGATTCTCAACTGGAGACTAACATGATCACTTACATTTTTTACGGATCACTAATAGGCATGATTGGTATGCTTGCTGTAAAAATGTATGAAGTTAAAAGAAGACGCCGTAGCCTTGTTTATCATCTTTTTGTTCAGTTTGATGAATTTACACACGGCATATTAGCTAAAGTTTTGGGCTCAATTCGTTTTAGAAAAGAGAAAGTAGAGATTTTCTTAAAGAATGATCTTCGTGCAATCACTTATCAAACAATAGTTAAAATGATTGCTCATGGAAGGGGTGCATATGATAATATTCGGAAGTCTGCCCGCGGAGTTCAGAAATTAAAGGATAATCCCAAGGTTTCAGCATTCCTCCGTGATATTGAAGAGGCCAAAAAAGAAATTGGCGATAAACAGGGAGAAATAATAGAATAGTCAAACGCCACCTTAGCTCAGTTGGTAGAGCAATACTTTTGTAAAGTATAGGTCGTCGGTTCAAGCCCGACAGGTGGCTCCGAGTGAGGGTCGTGAGAAATAAATTTATCATGACCGAACGAGGACCAACCTGTATGTAATACAGGTGGCTCCAGTAATTAAATGACAAAAAAGATAAATAGAATCGATTTTAGCTCAGAAGAAATAAGAACCAAATATATAAAAGAGGTTATTGGTTTTTTTCAAAAGGAAAGAAATGAACTAATTGGCATTATAGCGGCTGGAGAGATTTTAGATTTTTTTCTAAATACAGCTGGCAAAGAGGTTTATAAAATGGCAATAGGGGATGCGAAAAAATTACTCAAGGAAAGAATGGAGGATTTAGAAATCAATTTAGATATCCTTTCTCCTAAATAGTGGCTCAAATACCCATATTCTGGTAGTGTTTTATCCTCTATGGATCCCGTTAGAAACCGCGGTCGCAGTTTAGTAGGTAAGCTAGCAGATAGCTTAGAATTTTATGTATAAAACACAACAAAACGACATTATAAAAAGTGAAAGACCGCGACCTGTTTCTAACGGGATGGATTATAGAAAAACCCCGTATTTTAAAGTTGGCAGGTCATCGGAGCTAGCGGGTTCCGACAGATTTTTGTATAAAATTTTTGAAATAGTTCCAGGGTTTTTGTCTTGGGGCACCATTGCTTTTTTATTGATTTGTTCATTTTATAAACCAATAATTGCCGCTTATTTCGTAATATTATTTGACCTTTACTGGTTACTAAAAACGGTTTATTTATCTAATCACAATTTGTATAACTGGAGAAGAATAAAAAATAGTTTAGCTTTGGATTGGTCTGAAAAGGTTTCTCATTTAAAGTATGAACACATTAGACATTTAGTCATATTTCCTTTTTACGAGGAATCCTTTGAGGTTGTTTCTGAAAGTGTTGAGAGCATTAAAAGAGCAAATTATGATCATAAAAAAATATTACTGGTTTTGGCATCCGAAGAGAGGGCTGGTGAGACAGCACAAAAAATTGGACAGGATGTAATAAAAAAGTTTGAAAATGATTTTGGTGGTCTTTTGTTGACCACTCACCCTAAGGATTTGGAGGGGGAATTGGCTGGAAAAGGATCAAATATTTCTTTTGCTGCTGAAGTGGCTCGAAAAGATCTATTAGATAAGAATAATATTCCTTATGAAAATGTAATTGTCTCTGCGTTTGATATGGACACAGTAGTTTATAAAGATTATTTTCTTTGCCTAGTTTGGTACTTTTTAACAACAGAAAATCCCGAGAAAGCCTCTTTTCAGCCGGTTCCTATTTACAACAATAATATTTGGCAGACAGATCCAATTTCTCGCATTGCTGCTTTTTCGAATACTTTTTGGCAAATGATTCAGCAAGAGCGTCCAGAAAAATTAGTAACTTTTTCTTCGCACGCAGTGAGCTTCAAAGCGCTACTTAGTGTGAATTATTGGCAAACCAATATGGTGTCTGAAGACTCTAGGATCTTTTGGAATTTGTTTTTTGCAAACAACGGAAACTATCGCGTTGTTCCAATGGCCTATCCTGTTTCCATGGACGCTAATTTCGGCGGTTCTTTTTTTAAGACAATGAAAAATATTTATAAACAACACAGGAGATGGATGTGGGGAGCAGAAAATGTGCCTTATATTCTTTTGGGTTGTGTAAAAAATAAGAACATTTCTTTAAGAAAAAAAATTAGCCTAACGCTAGTTCAATTAGAAGGATATTGGTCTGCTGCCACAAACCCCCTCATAATTTTCCTTCTAGGATGGCTTCCTATTGTCTTAGGTGGTAAGTTTTTTAAAGAAACCGTGCTTTCATACAACCTTCCTGCGATGACAAGAAACTTGATGATAGGGGCTATGTTGGGGCTTATATCGCTTTCAATAATGTCTTACTCACTTTTACCGAAAGATATAAAAGGAAAGAAAATTACAAAAAAACAAAAATTTATTGCGGTCTTTCAATGGTTGATATTTCCGTTTACAATAATTATCTTCAGCTCATTACCTGCTCTCGATGCCCAAACAAGGCTCATGTTTGGAAAGTATATGGGTTTTTGGGTAACACCAAAATATAGAAAAAATGATTAGGCCAATGTCAAAAAAAAGAAGGATGATAATGCTAAGCACGCTTATTTTGATATTTTTTGTTGTAGGGCCAGTACTTTTGTTGATGGCATCTGGCTATTCTTTCAAAGAAATAATTTCTCTTACAAAAGTTAATTTACAAGGAACAGGCGGTATTTACGTTTCTGATATTGGAACTGATACCACTGTTTTTTTGGATAACAAAGAAGTTGGGCGCTCTTCATTTTTAGATAGATCTGTATTAGTTCAACAATTAAGTCCCAAAATTCATACCTTGAAAGTACAAAAACCCGGATTCAGGGAATGGACAAAAAAAGTATCTGTTCTACCCAAGAAGGTGACAGAAATTAATCCAGTTCTTATTGCAGAAAAAGTTTCTTTTGAAAAGATTAATGATAAAAATTCTATTAAATCTATTACAGAAGCATTTTCAAAAAAGACCGAAGAGGCAATCTCTACTTCTTCTGGAAAAATAGTTTTTGATAATGGAGGGATAGAAGTAAAGATTTTCAGTGAATTAGTGAAATTGAAATGGAGTGATATGGATGAAGTGCCTCAATTTATGTGTTTTTATGAAAGATGCGATGATTTTTTGAATATTTCTATTACAGAATCCGTAAAAGATGTTGAGTGGTTCAAAAATTCTTTTTATGCACTGGTAATTGTTTCTAATGACAGGGTTTATTTGGTTGAACTTGATTCTAGAGAGGGGAGAATAACCACTCTAGTTTTTACGGCCGCGGATTTTAAAGTAATAACCTTTAATAAACCGCAAGTTGTTTCTTGGAAAGGAAAGATTTACTTAAAGAGTGGTAATAATTTCTACTTATTAAATTTTGATCCGATATCAGTATAATTAACAACTAATGAAAAATTCATACAAAATACCACTAGACGAACAAAATAGGCTTTTATCAGAGCTTTCAAAAAGACAAGATACAGAAAGTGTAAGAATAAAACGTTATCTTGCCATGCCCGATTTATCGAGGACCGAAGGAAGCCCTATAAACACAATGGTAGAGAGCGTGCTTGCTCGTCCAGAGTTTGATAATTTCGATGTAATAGAAACGCCTGAAGTGGTTCCAGCCAATATAAGTTTTGATTTATTTGATTTTCCATTAGATCACCCCGCTAGATCAAAATCAGATACTTATTATGTAGACCATAAAAATATACTACGCACTCACACCACAGTTATGTGGTATTACTATTTACAACAAAAAGATGTGAAGGAACGTATGGCAAAGGGTGAGGGCGTGGGCTGTTTCTCTTTCGGTAAAGTTTATCGTAAAGACGAAATTGATCGCCACCACATGAATGTATTTCATCAATTAGATGGATGGTATATTGCCCCCAAAGATAAAGAAGTAATTGGTAAAGAAGAACTTCAAAAAGTTTTAATGTCTATTGCAAAAGCAGTGTTTGGAGAATCAGTTGAGGGCAGATTTAATCCTGACACTTTTCCTTATACGGATCCGTCTCTTGAGATGGAAATAAATAAAAATGATAAGTGGACTGAAGTTTTGGGGTCTGGGGTTGTGAAGGGAAGTGTCTTAGAGAAATTTGGAATTGATTCTACAAAATGGAACGGTTGGGCATTCGGCTTTGGACTTGAAAGACTCGCAATAGTTTCTATGGAACTTCCCGACATAAGACTTTTATGGTCGGAAGACGAGCGTGTAAAGAAACAATTAATTTTAGGAAATAAATATAAGGAAGTAAGTAAATTTCCTCCAGTTGTAAGAGACATATCTTTTATTGTTGGAACAGATTTTATTTTGAATGATTATTTTGATGCAATTAGAGATATTGGAGGTGAAGAAGTAGAAGAAGTTCATCTCCTAGATAAATATGAAAATGCAGAAAAATTTGGCGCGGACAAAACAAGCTATACATTTAGAATTACATATAGAGATATGAACAGAACACTTACTAATGAAGAAGTAAACGCAATGCATTCAAAAATTGAGACAATGACTGAAAAAGATTACGAAGGTAAATTAAGACTCGTATAATATGGCCCCCATATACAGAATAGGGCTTTCGAAAAGCGAAATAAGCCAGAATGCTTTGGAAAAAAGCGGGTTAAAATTTTCTGTGGTAAGGCCTAGAGAAAAGATAGTATCTCTAGCCGAAAAGTTTCTTGGTGTTCCTTATAAGTTTGGTTCCAGTGTTTTAAATGATAGCCCTAATTCATTTGATTGTTCTTCGTTCACTGCTTATTTATATGTAGAGGCAGGTATAGCAATACCTAGAATTTGTAATGATCAATACAAATTTGGTGTTGACGCTTATGAAGCGGATGCAAAACCTGGAGATATAGCTTTTTTCAAAAGTAGCCGAACTGACATAGGGCCAGATGTTGTGGGGCATGAAGGACTATATATTGGAAATGGAGAAATTATTCATGCTGGTGGATTCAGTATGGGTTATGGCAAGGTTGTTAAAGAAAAAATTATTGAGTCTAAATATTATCAAACTGG
Source organism: uncultured Candidatus Saccharibacteria bacterium (assembly GCA_964364225.1). Taxonomy (GTDB): domain Bacteria; phylum Patescibacteriota; class Minisyncoccia; order Phycocordibacterales; family Zambryskibacteraceae; genus 12-FULL-44-12b. The sequence continues at coordinate 11,553 of CAYIKP010000005.1, forward strand.
TTTTATGGGATATAAGAGATTAATACTAGATGAATCAGAAAGATTTGTTATAGAAATCCCTGAGGATAGAATTGATTTAAGAAATAAAGATAGTCTTATAAAAGCAATTAACGATATACTGGATAAATAAAATGAAACTCGAAATTCCATACCACTCACAGTTTGATGAAATCACTATGCCGGAGTGGAAAAATAGGGGATGTGCAATAGCATGCTTAAAAATGTGTTTAGATTTTACAAAGCCAAACGAAATCCCAAGTATTGATAATTTAATAAAAGAAGGGGAATTAATTGGTGGTTATGTAGATAAAATCGGATGGAAACACGAAGCGGTTGTTCGTCTTGCCCATAACTATGGTGTAACGGCTTATCCGGAAGAGTTTAGGTCAATAAAGGTGGACATAAACTCAAAAACTTTTTCAGAAAATATTTTAGAGAAAGATTTAATCGATAGAGGGATACAAAGAATAAGAGACTCTATAGACAGGAAAGTAGCAGTAATCGTTTCAACATCTACAAAATTAGGGCCGCACCAAGTTGTTGTTGTGGGCTATGAAGATAATTTGGGAGCAACAACAGGTTTTTTTGTGAACGATCCAGACAATAGAAATAGTGAAAAAAAGGGCGTTTTTGTACCCATTTCTGAGTTTTTAAATAATTGGCGTAAATTTGCCATTTTTGTCGGCTAGTTAAGCCATATTTTTCCACTTTTTATACTTTATTTTTAGGTGTCAATTTGCTATAATTTGAGTATAAATGGTATCCAAAAGTAAGAAAGATAAGGATGAAAACAAGGCCTCTTCCAAGGGGTCTTATAGCGCGGCCGATATTACCGTTCTAGAGGGCTTAGAGCCCGTTAGAAAGCGTCCAGGTATGTACATTGGTACAACAGGCCCCGACGGTCTGCACCACCTTATTTGGGAGATTTTTGACAATGGAAGGGATGAGGCCATGGGAGGATTCGCCAATGATATTGAAGTCGTTCTTCTTCCGGGGAACAGGATTCGTATAGTTGATAATGGTCGCGGCATTCCTGTTGATACCCATAAACAAACAAAAGTTTCAGCCCTAGAAACTATCATGACCACGCTTCATGCTGGAGGAAAATTTGGCGGGGAAGGTTATAAAGTATCTGGAGGTTTGCACGGAGTAGGGGCTTCGGTTGTGAATGCACTTTCTGATTTTATGACCGTGATTGTTCACCGTGATGGAGGAAAGTATTTTCAAGAATATTCCAAGGGCAAGAAAAAAGCAGCAGTTAAAAAACTTGGAGCCTCAAAAGAGCATGGAACTATAGTTACTTTTTCTCCAGACCCAGAAATATTTCAAGAGATTATTTTTGAGTTTAATAGAATAGTGCAGCATTTACGCCAACAAGCGTATTTAGTAAAGGGCCTAAGGATTTCAATTATTGATGCTAGAGAGTGGGATGGAAAAATTCCTACTGATGAAGTTTTTTATTTAAGGGAGCTTGACTTAGATGTGTCATCACAAACTTTTTATTTTGAAGGTGGTCTTTATTCACTTGTTCGTTTCCAAAACTCTTTCCAAAAACCGGTTCACAAAAATATTTTTTATGTTGAAAAGAAAACAAACGAATATGAGTCTGTAGAAGTTGCTTTGCAATATGTTGATGATATAAGTTCTCGCATCTTACCGTTTGCAAACAATATTTATAACGGTGAAGGAGGTACTCATGTAACAGGCTTTAAGACGGCCCTTACCAGAACTTTAAACACGTATGCTAAAAAGGGAAATGGATCTAAAGATGAAGATAATTTTACGGGGGATGATGTTTTAGAAGGATTGACTGCAGTTATATCGGTGAAACTTCGCGAAGTGCAATTTGAAGGTCAAACAAAAGCAAAGCTTGGCACCGTTGAGGCACGGGCCGCGGTAGAGAGTGTTTTTGGAGACGCTTTTTCTGCATTCTTAGAAGAACATCCTGAAGACGGGAGAGCGATAATGGGCAAGGTTCTTTTGGCAATGCGCGCTCGTAAAGCAGCGAAAGCAGCAAAAGATTCCGTGCTACGTAAGGGTGCATTTGAAGGGATGACTCTTCCCGGGAAATTGGCCGATTGCCAATCATCTTCTGCAGAAGAATCGGAGCTTTTTGTTGTAGAGGGAGATTCAGCTGGTGGTACTGCAAAGATGGGAAGAGACAGAAGAATTCAAGCCATCCTACCTTTGCGTGGAAAAATTTTGAATATTGAAAGGGCGCGCTTGGACAGAATGCTCGGGTCTGAGCAAATAAAGAATTTGGTGGTAGCACTAGGAACCGCGATAGGAGACACATTTGATATTTCTAAGCTTCGTTATCACAAAATAATTTTGGCAACAGATGCTGATGTTGACGGTGCCCACATTCGCACACTTCTCTTGACACTGCTTTATAGATTTTTCCGTCCACTAATTGATGCGGGTTATGTTTATATTGCTCAACCACCTTTATATAAAATTAAGATAGGAAAAGAAATAACATACGTTCATTCTCCAGAAGAAAAAGATAAAATCATTGGAAAAAATAACACAGCAGAAATAGAGGAAACCTCTGAATCGTTAAGTGATGAAGAGGTTGAAGAAGAAACAGTTGGCAAGGAAGCAAAGAAACCAAAAATTTCGATTCAGCGTTATAAAGGTTTGGGAGAAATGAACTCTGATGAACTTTGGGAAACCACAATGGATCCTGCACGGAGAATTTTGAAACAAGTGAATATTCAAGATGCACAAGAAGCGGACAAGGTGTTTGATATTTTAATGGGAACGGATGTACCAGCTAGAAAATCATTCATACAGTCAAACGCAAAATTGGCAAATCTAGATATTTAGTGCAATATTCTCTCTTGGAAACTTTAACGAGGAGTGTGAATGTCAGATAAGGGGTTAGCAAAGCAAGAAAAAAATAAGGAAATCCTGTTTTGTACTTGTGATGTAGATCCTGATGAACCCCATCAAAGCACTTGTCCGTTCAATGAACCTCAGTTAAAGAAAAAAGATGTTACCGAGTAGGCGACATCTTTTTTTGTGCACATTTTTATCAATAAATTGGTTGTATTATGTATGTAGAAACACTTACCGGAGACAACCAATGACAGTCTATTGTGGTAGGTGTAAGAAACATATCGGAGAGATTTTTCCTTATGACAGAGAAGGATTGATCCCAGACATCTGTCATGAATGTAAGAAAATCATGGTACAGGAGGTATTGGTAGAGGAAAGAGAAAGAGAAAAAACCCCACAAGAATTCCGTTGGTAGTTTTACACAAAAAATATAGGGACCCCCAAAATGGGGTCCCTATTTTTCCAACCTCAATCCTACTGGACCTCAACCTTGACGAAGATGTCCGCTGGGTACCACTTTCCATCTTCAAGCTTGATTGCCCAGAAGGCGTCGTCGGTTCCGGCGATGTGTGCAATCTTCGTGCTTTGGACGGTGTGCGCAGAAGCGGTGGGAATTCTTGCCAACCTTACCAGGGTTCCTGCCGTGAAATGAGGACCATATTCAACGCAGAATCTACGTTCTCCTATCGTTGGAACAACTGCCATCGTTACCATCGGTGATGTCCTCATCAGTAAAGGTTGGGACTAAGAAAGATAGCGTATTAATAGAAAATTTACAAGTTTACTTTTTATCTGCAATTTCTTTTTTGAGGTGTTCTATAAAACTATCAATTGTTTTTTCACCAAGTTTTCCACTATCACGAGATTCTATTGAAAGATTATTTGACTCAACTTCTTTATCACCAATTACAAGCATATAATTTACTTTTTCAGTTTTTGCATTTCTGACTTTTTTTCCAAGAGTTTCGTTTGAGTCATCTAGTTCTGCACGAATTCCTGCATTCATTAAATTATCAAAAACATTTTTTGCATATTCTTTATGCGTGTCGGCAACAGTTAAAATTTTGGCTTGTACAGGAGAGAGCCAAAGAGGGAAGGCGCCAGCGTATTTTTCTATAAGGAGAGCCATGGTGCGTCCAATGGAACCAATTGAAGAGCGGTGTACCACAAATGCGCGATGCTCTTTTCCATCCTCGCCAATGTAATTCATATTAAATCTTTCTGGCATACAAAAATCATATTGCACAGTGAATGCAGTGTCCTCTTTTCCGTTTGCGTTTTTCATTTGAACATCAATCTTTGGTCCGTAAAAAGCTGCATCACCCGCCACCTCTTCAAATTTATAGTCTTTATTTTTTAGAAACTTTCTCATCAAATCCTCACTCTTATCCCACGCATCATTATTTGTCCCGTATTTTTCCGGATTGTTTCTGTCGCCAAGCGAGAGTTTATACCAATAATCTTTTCCATATTCCAAACCAAAAATACCATTTGCGTATTCAACCAGCTCTAATGCTTTTCCAATTTCCTCCACTGCTTGTTCTTCCGATGCGCAAACTATATGAGCATCTGAAAGACAGAATTCGCGAGTGCGGATTAAGCCCATTAATTCACCCGATTGCTCGTATCTATAAAGTTTTGCAAGTTCTGCAATTCTCATTGGTAGTTCACGATATGAGCGTGGTTTTGAAAGATAAAGTTGGAAGTGGTGTGGGCATGTCATTGGGCGAAGCATGTATTCGTCGTCTTCAATAACAATTGGCGCATACATAGAATCCTTGTAGTAAGGGTAGTGCCCAGATTTTTTGTAAAGCTCTAAGCGAGCGATGTCTGGAGTTATCACATGTAAATACCCACGTTTTATTTCTTCATCTACAATAAATCTCTCAAGTTCGCGCCTTATGGCTGCACCTTTCGGCAAATACATAGGTAAACCCTTACCGACAGTTTCGTCAATTATATAAAGCCCCAATTCCTTGCCTAGTTTTTTGTGATCTCTTTCGTCCATAGAATCCTATATTACAACGCTTTTATTTTTTCTGCGATGAGAGATTTTTCGCCATTTCGTTCTGTGATTTTACCGAGCACAATGATACAAGTATCTGGCGTTAAAAATTGTTTGTATTCAATGAATGTTCTAGGGAAAACAACCATTTCAATTTCTCCACTCAAATCTGCAATTTTTGTAAACGCCATCATTTCACCTTTTTTCGTACTTATTTCTCTTACTCTTTCTATAATGCAGCCGATTGTTATTTGAGTATTTGCTCTTACATCAAAAGCTTTTTTAATATTCATATCACGTTTTTCTAATTTCTCTTTGTATTTATCAAGCGGATGTCCAGAAATATAAAGTCCCAATAATTCTTTTTCCCAAGCAAGTTTTTCGTCCATTGTAGCTTCAATGCTTTCAGCCATTTTTACTGTATTTTGTCCTTCCATTCCACCAAAAAGCGAATCGTGAGTATCTCCAACACTTACTTTTTCCTTATGAAAATTTAATAATGTTTCGAGGTTTGCAAACAGTTGACCTCTTTCACCAAAATCATCTAACGCCCCCGCTTTTATAAGAGACTCAAGAGATTTCTTATTCAAATTTTTATCGGTGATACGAGACAAGAAATCTGAAAGAGAAGTAAATTTTCCAGCACGTTTTCTTTCGTGCACTATGGCTTTTGCAATACCTTCGCCGAAGTTTTTTATTGTTGTTAAGCCAAACCTAATCTCATCAGCATTTTTACCTTCGGGGTCTCTTACCACAGTAAATCCAGCAAACGATTCGTTTACTGATGGGGGTAAAACTGGAATTTTCATTTTTTTACACTCCTCAATATATTTAGCAATTGTTTCTGTATCGCCAGATTCTGCAGTGAGAATGGCTGACATATAAATAGCAGGGAAGTTAGCTTTGAAATAGGCAGTTTGATAGGCGAGGCGTCCGTAGGAAGCAGAGTGTGCCTTGTTAAAGCCGTATGCAGCAAAAGGTTCTATCCACGTCCAAAGTTCCTGTGCTTTTTTGAGTGACCACTTGCTGTGCGTTACACACCCCTCAATAAATTTTTCTTTTTGTGCTGCCATTTCTGCAGGAATTTTTTTACCAACAGCCTTGCGGAATTTATCTAGTTCACCCCATGTATATCCAGCAATGTCTTTTGCAATCATCAAAAGGTCGTCTTGATAAACCAAAATTCCATAAGTTCTTTCCAAAATATGTTCAAGGGAAGGATCAAGATAAGAAATTAATTTTTTATTGTGTTTTCTTTTTATGAAATCAGGAATGAATTGCATAGGCCCTGGGCGGTAGAGCGCCACCATAGCGTTTATGTCGTGAATGGTTGTGGGCTTTAAATCAATAAGAAATCTTGTCATTCCGGAGCCGTTTAATTGGAATGTTCCTTCTGTTTCTCCCACAGCAAGCATTCTGAAAGTTTTTTTATCATCTAATGGAACTAATTCTGGGTCTATAATTTTTCCTTCAATTGCACGAATTCTATCTACTGTATCAGCAAGAATTGAGAGGTTACGAAGTCCAAGAAAATCAAACTTTAGAAGTCCAGCTTCTTCAATCGAGTACATGTCATATTGAGTAATAAGTTTCTCATCTCCCTTAGTATCAAATTGAAGGGGTGTGTAATCAGTGATTGGAGTGGGGGACATCACAACCCCCGCAGCGTGCACAGAAATGTGGCGAGCATTTCCTTCTATCTTTTTAGACATATCTATAATGCGTTTTACATCACGGTCATTTTCATATTTTTCTTTGAGTTCCGGCACCATTCCAAACGCATGCTCGAGCGTCATTGGAAAGCCCTGTGAGCCCATTGGAATTAATTTTGAAATTTCATCACCCTTTCCGTATTCATAGCCGAGTGCACGCGAAACATCTCGCACTACACCGCGCGCCATCATTGTTCCGAAAGTACCAATTTGCGCCACCTTATCAGCGCCATATTTTTTTCGAGCATATTCAATAACTTCATCCCTTCTGTTATCAGCGAAGTCCATATCAATGTCGGGAGGAAGGGGACGGTCTGGGTTTAGAAATCTTTCGAATGGAAGCGCATATTCAATCGGGTTTATATTTGTAATTTGCGCAAGGTAAGTACACATAGAACCTGCAACAGAACCTCTAATGTTAGTCAAAATTCCATTTTCATGAGCAAAACGGAGTAAATCTCCCACAACCAAGAAATAAGGAGAAAATCCTTTTGTTTTTATAATTCCCAACTCATATTCAATTCTGGTTTTTATTTCTTCGGTTAATTCTATATTCCTAATGGGAAGTCCGTCGTAAACCATTTTTCTAAACTCTGCATCAAAAGTAGAATTTTTTGGTATTTCAATATGCGGAAATACCCACTTTCCAAGCTCCAATTCAAGAGAGCATCTTTCAGTGATCTTTGAGTTATTGATGAGTGCCTCGGGGAAATCACTAAATTTTTTTTCAAAATCTTCTGAAGATAAAAAGGAGAAGTTTTCTTCCTCATCAGTCACACTCTCATCGAATCTGTCGTTTGATTGTTGCACCATAAGTACAGTGTCCCTTGCAGGTTTGTCTTCGGGATCTAAATAATAGATATCATGTGAAGCCACAATTGGCACATCAAATTTCTTTGCAAAATCTCTGACTATGGCCATATGGGCATTGTGCCCAGACAATTCTTCATGAATTGTAATTTCTATAAACACATTCTTTGGACCAAAAGTATCTAAATAAAATTTAATTATATTTTCTGCTTTTTCTAAATCGCTTCTTCTTAATGCTTTTCCTATTTCTCCACCAAGAGCAGGAATAATTGCAATAAGACCATCGTGATAGTTTTCCAGTAGCTCGTTATCAATTCTAGGTTTGTAGTAGAAACCTTCCAGATGGCTTTTGGTTACAAGTTGAATTAAATTTTTATACCCAATTGAGTTTTCTACAAGAAGAACAAGGCGATCACGAGTATGATCAACACCCGCTTGCTTGTCGTTTCTCGTGCGCACTGCTTTATAAAAATCAACTCCGATAATTGGTTTAATTCCTTTTTCTTTACATTCTTTATAAAACTCAATTGCGCCATATAAATTTCCTGAATCAGTTAAAGCAAGGGCGGGCATATCATTTTTTTTAGCCCTTGCAACCAAGTCGGGGATTTTTGGTAGCGCTTGTAGTAGCGAATAGTGACTATGTGTATGTAGATGTGAAAACTTAGACATAGCTGAATTATACTCAAACATCTGCAATCCACAGGTTTGACACTGGTAAATTTAAATGCTTAAGTTGCGGTAGAAACCTTTACTGGGGGAGCAAATGGCCGTCAAACCCGAAAGAATTTCTGTGTCCTACTTCAGAGCGAACTTGCCTATGATTCTGACTCGGGTAAGTTTTCTGAATGAGTCGTTTATCATCATGAAGCACGGAAAGCCGTATGCGGTTGTTAGGCCATCAAATGGTGGGGGTGGTTCTAAGACATCAGATGTTCCAACCGAGGCCCCAGTTAAAAGCGCCGTCTAACGACGGCGCTTTAGTTTTATGTAAAATACAAAGGTGAAAAAATCTGCTAAATATGTTGTTGGAATTGATGAGGCTGGCAGGGGACCACTTGCGGGGCCGGTTGCGGTTGGTACTGTAAAAATTGAAAAGGGTTTTAATAAAAAGTTTTTTGGAGGAATTAAAGACTCTAAAAAACTAACTGAAAATGAACGAAACAAGTGGTTTGAATTGGCTAAAAGTGCCCAAAAAAGAGGGAGGCTCCATTTTTCTGTTTCTTTAGTTTCAAACATTGTCATTGATAAACATGGAATAAGTAAGGCCATAAAAATTGGTATAAAGAAAAATTTATTGAAACTTTATGTTTCCCCAAAAGACTCTTACATTTTATTAGATGGTTTGTTGAAGGCGCCAATTGAATACAAAAATCAATTAACAATAATTAAAGGAGACGAGAAGGTGCCAGTTATTTCATTAGCTTCAATTGTTGCGAAAGTTACTCGCGATAGGTATATGGCAAATTTAGCTAAAAAATATCCTCAATATGGCTTTGAACAACACAAGGGTTACGGAACAGAAATGCATAGAAAGGCTATAAAAAAACACGGAGCGACCCCGACGCATCGAAGAACTTTTCTAAAAAATATAATTTGAATTATTGGGCGATATTGACAAAAACAGTAAATAGTGTATTATTATTAGCAGAAAGTTTGGAAACTCCAGACTCAAGTCTTCAGAGGATAGGGGCTAAAGATGGCCAAAAGTCATTATGCTGGGCTCTTCATTTATCAAGAAGGTGAAGAGGGGTTCGAGTATCTTGTCGTTGAGTATGACTCGGGGGATGGAAAACAAATAAAGGTCCCCGGCGGAACAAACAACGATCATCCTGGAGAACCTCTTTTCGGGAAAGATGGGACACTTTGTCGTGAGGGTAAGGTAGAGACGGGACTTATTGTTCCGTCCGATCTTACCGACTCTGACATTGTTTTTGTCGACCCCAAAAGGGATCACGATAAAATTTTTGTCGCAGTACCATTTGAGCGGTGTTTGGGAAAACTTCGCACCACCGAATTGAATGACGAAGGAGATCTTCTGTCGCCACCATTCTGGCGTACGGCAAGGGAGCTTCTGGTGCGTGTCGAAGACGGCGGTCTGTTTTGGACACATCGCGAAGCTTTGAAGGCCACAGAAGAGCGTCTTACCAAAAAGGCACATGCGTAAGCCCCAAGGGCGTTCGTGACGATATGTCACGAACGCCCTTTACTTTTATCTCAATTTTTGTACTATTACTCCACTATGGTTGTAAGAATGAGGCATAACAGGGGTCAAACCGGCTCCCGTCGTAGCCACCACAAACTAGAAAAGCCAAGACTGGGTAAAGACCAAGATGGTGTTATTCATATGCGACACAGAATGAATCCAACTACTGGAAAGTATAAAGGGCGTGTTATTATTGATATAGCAGGAAAAAAGGCAGCCAAAATGGCTCGCCAAAAAGCAAAAGCAACAGAAAATAAATAATGGTTCGACAAGCTCACCACATAGCATGTAAGCATAAATAAAATGGACGACACAAAAAAATAAAATAGATAGTGCGTGTGCGCCCCCCACTAGCAAGTTAGTGGGGGGAGGGCAACCCTAAAAACTTTTAAAAAAGTTTAAGGGCAAGGTTAGTTCTTTAAACAATGGCAAACAGACACCTCTCGAGATCAATAGTCCTACAATCACTCTTTGAATGGGATTTTTTTGATACTAAAACAGCAAAAATTAAAGAAGTGGTTGAAAGAAATGCTGTGGAATTTGCTCCCGGTATGAAGGATCTTTCCTTTGCAGAATTTTTAGCGACAGAGGTTGTAAAAAAGAAGACCGATTTAGATACAATAATAGAAAAGGCGGCCCCCGATTGGCCAATAGATAAAATAAACGGAGTAGACAGGAATGTTTTGCGTATTGGGTTGTGTGAGCTCTTGTTTTCAGACAGAGAAGAAGTGCCACCAAAAGTTGCAATAAATGAAGCAATAGAATTGGCAAAAACATTTGGAGGAGAGACCTCTGGCAAGTTTGTAAATGGTGTACTGGGCGCAGTTTATAAAGAGCTAGGAGAACCGGGAAAAGATCAGCAATCTACAAAAGGTATAAAAGGAAAGAAAAATAGTTTGGATGATGAGCACATACCACTTGAAGAGTTGGGTGGAGCTGTTGTGTACGCCATAGATGGAGAAAAAATATATGTTGCTCTTGTTCATGATGTTTTTGGACACTGGACCCTTTCAAAAGGAAAATTAAATGTTGGAGAGGATGTTAAAGAAGGGACAAAAAGAGAGATAAAAGAGGAGATAAATTTAGATATTGAGATAGAGGACGATTTAGGAAAAAATGAATATATTGCTTATCATCCAGAAAAAGGAAAGCTTAGAAAAAGAGTTCATTATTTTCTAGCAAAGGCTAATTTTGAACCCCTAAAACTTGAATCAAGTGGAGGATTGGACGATGCAAGATGGTTTACGGTAGTCGACATTGTCGATCTTAATTTTTATGATGATGTATTACCACTTATGACTAAGGCAGTGACCATTCTTGCAGAAAGACATAATAAAAAGTAGTATTTTGCCCAACATGGCGGACATAAATTACAGTCAGTTAGAAAATAGCATTGGGATAACGTTTAAAGATATTAATCTTTTAAAACAGGCCCTAACCCATCGCTCGTATCTAAATGAAAACAAAGACATTTCTTGGGGCCACAACGAGAGGTTAGAATTTTTAGGAGACGCTGTTTTGGAACTCATTATCACCGACTACCTTTTTAAAACTTATCCTGATTATGATGAGGGTAAAATGACGACGCTTCGCGCAGCACTAGTTAGGGCAGATACTCTGTCAGATATTGCGATTGACATGCAATTAGGAGATTACCTTTTGCTTTCTAGAGGCGAAGCGAAAGATTTGGGTAGAGCTAGGCAGTATATTTTGGCAAATACAACAGAATCTGTTTTGGGAGCGATTTATTTAGACCAAGGATATGAATCTGCAGAAAAGACAGTTCACAAATATTTAGTGCCCAAAATTGAAATAATAATGCGTGAAGGTTTGGCGGTAGATCCTAAAAGTAAATTTCAGACTCTCGCACAAGAGCATTTTGGTATTACTCCATCATATAGAACCATGAAAGAATCAGGACCAGACCACGATAAACATTTTACTGTGGGTGTTTATTTGAAAGACGAACTTATTGCTAGCGGAGAGGGGGATTCAAAACAAATCGCAGAACAGAATGCAGCGAAGTCGGCTCTTATAGAAAAGGGTTTTTAAAAAGCGCTCGCTAATAGTTTCGGCGAACGTGCATAAAACCCCCAGCGGGGGTTTTTGCTATGCTCATCTCGCCAGAGTCAAAAGCTTCGCAGATTGACTCACCATGCTGGCTCGATTCCGCAATGTTCGGCGAAACCATTAGCTCGCTTTTAAGTTTAATTTTGGGAGACTGGTAGTCCGCCCTAAAGCCACAAAGGCGACATGTTATAATTTTTGAAATTATGTATCCTGTAGTAGAAAATGGCATCCGAGCAATTGTGGGATAATAAACAATATGATTGGTCGAAAGTTAATAAAACTAACAATAAATATTGGTAATTTGCTCGAGTAGAGCAATGCCATTTTTCACTATCGGGATGTATTTAAAGTCTATAGAAATAGCCGGTTTTAAATCTTTTGCAAAAAAGTCAGAATTTGAATTTAATTCTCCAATTTCAGCAATTGTTGGGCCAAATGGTTCTGGAAAATCTAATGTTGCGGAGGCATTTAGGTTTGTTTTGGGAGAACAGTCTATGAAATCTATGAGGGGGAAACGGGGAGAGGATCTTATTTTCAACGGATCAGGCGATACGCCAAAAGCCAATCGTGCTTCCGTGAAGCTAGCTTTTGATAATTCTAGAAAGGTTTTTCCTACGATTGATTTTGGTGAGGTTATTTTGGAAAGAGTGGTTTTTCGAGACGGCACAAATGAATATAGTGTAAACGGTAGCAAGGTTCGTTTGAGAGACATTTTTGAACTTCTATCCACTGCGCATATTGGGGCATCGGGGCACCACATTATTTCTCAAGGTGAAGCGGATAGAATACTTTCTTCCAATTCAAAAGAAAGAAAAGACATGATTGAGGATGCGCTAGGTCTTAAGGCTTATCAATATAAAAAAGAGGAGTCTGAAAGAAAATTGGAAAAAACGCGTGAAAATATGAGAGAGGTAGAGAGTTTAAGGCGAGAAATTGCTCCTCATCTAAAATTCTTGATAAAGCAAATGGAAAAAGTGGCCCGTGTTGAAGAAATACGAAGCTCTCTTTCCCAAGTAGCTTCAACTTTTTTTGCATCGGAAGAAGCATTTATAAAAAAAGAAAAAATACGTTTGGAAGGTGAACTAAAGCCATTGAAAATTGAATTTGATCAAATTGAAAAAGGGCTTAAAGAAGCTCGTCAAAAACTTTCTGAAAAATCGAAAGCTCATGAACTCACAGATAAATTACACGAGATAGAAAAAGAGCGAGAAAAAATAAGAGAAGAGGTAAATGACATGGTGCGAGAAATAGGGAGATTGGAGGGCGAACTTTCGGCCATGAAAAGAATTTCTCAGGTAAAAACGGGGGAGGCGATTCCTGTTTCAAAAGCCGGACAATTTTTAGAAAAACTCCACCAACTTATTTTTGAGCTTAAGAATTTTGCTCAAACAGGCAATATAGAGGGCATTTCTTCTAAAGCACAAGAAATTGAAGATGAAATAAATAGGTTTAAAGAAGAATATAAAACAGAAGAAAAAAAAGATGAGATTGACCTTAAAGATCTTTTATCAAAAAAAGAAAATTTAGGAGACAAGTTTTTAAAACTCAAACATTCCGAAGAAAATGTTTCTAAATCCTACAATGATGTTTTGAAAGCTATAGATATAGAAAAAGACAGCGATAGGGTTGCTGAAAGAGAAACTTATGAGCTTCTATCTAAAAAGAAAGATATACAGGCGAAAATTTTCCAAATTTCTAGTTCAGAAAGAATGCTCTCAGTAAGAGAAGATGAAATGAGGACAAACATGAGAGAAGTGGGAGCACTTGTTGGAGTAGCTTTACTGGAGGAGCTTTCTAAGAAAAACGAGACCCAGTTAACAGCTGAGGGAATAGAAGGTGGTAAAAAAGAAATAGAGAGGATGAAGATTCGTCTAGAAGAATCTGGTGCGGGCGGTGTGGAGGATATACAAAAAGAATTCCGAGATGTTTCAGAGAGAGATACTTTTCTTGAAAAAGAATTGCTGGATTTAAATACTTCCGCTCTATCATTAGAAAATTTGATTAAAGATCTTTCAGAAAAACTAGAAACTGATTTTGAAATTGGTTTGAAAAAAATAAATACAGCTTTTGAAGAATTTTTTGGAATTTTGTTTGGGGGCGGAAGGGCATCTTTGCAATTAAAAACAATTAAAAAAAGAGTAACTAAGCTCGTAGACACCGAAGGTGTCGAAGATCCCGACGAGCAGGACGAAGAGGAAGACGAACAGGAAGAGTCAGGCATTGATGTTGTAGTTTCATTACCACGCAAGAAAATTTCTGGATTAATGATGCTTAGTGGAGGAGAAAGAGCACTAACTTCAATTGCTTTAATTTTTGCAATGTCTCAAGTAAATCCTCCGCCATTTATTATTCTAGATGAAACAGATGCAGCCCTAGACGAAGCAAACTCTAAGAGATATGGAGATATTGTGGAAAATTTAGCTCAAAAATCTCAACTCATTGTGATTACTCACAACAGAGAGACGATGTCTCGTGCAGGAGTTATTTATGGAGTAACAATGGGGGGATCAGGGGTTTCAAAAGTGCTTTCAATAGCATTTGCAGACGCAGAAGTAATAGCTAAATAAAAGTCGCTCAAGTTAAAAAAACAAAACCGCCGAGAGTATTAGTCTCGGCGGTCGCGTTTTTCTACTTCTTTTTTTGCGGTGGGTACATGTATGTTTTGAAAACCATTACATGCCACACCCTTTGTCGGTTCTCTTCAGTCGCCTCTATGAGGCCTTTCTTCTCATTTATAAGAAGACGAGAACGAATAAAGTTTTGTTCCTTCTTTGTTAGTCCAATGCGCGTGATATCTACCGCGGAACCAGTTAGGTGAACTGATGCCTTTGGTCCTTTCGTTGCGGCAGCGTTTGAGTTTGTTTGCTGAAGCTCACGCTGTGTTTTGATATCTCGCACACAAGAATTGACCCGCAGCGGCTTCTTAAATTCCTTTTGGAATCTCGCACCGAGATCCTTAAGAAATTTAACAGCCCACGGGCGACAAAGACGACGATGTTCTTCAAGTCGTGAATCGACAACAACGCTGTTTGGGTCGTTTGGGATTGGTACCAATAGTCCGCCACTCCTAAACTTTTCAATCTCAGCTCTATCTTTGATACGGCTCAAATTCTCGTGATCTGCTATGGCGTTTTGTCTCTCCATAGAGTACGGTGAGCCACGTAGACTCGGTTGTCCTACAGCCTTAGAGGCAAGCAGGACGACTGCCAACAAAACAAAAAAGACTTGTCGCATACATGCCTCCAAGTAGAAGTAAAAGAACCGATCCGAATAATATTATCCTATTCTGCTAGGATAAAGTCAAGTTGTTTGCGTTCTGGATCCGCAGCAATTAACTTTACTTTTATTTTGTCGCTCAATGAATATTTTTTCTTTGAGTTTTGGCCAACAACAGCATAATTTTTCTGATCCAATTGGTAAAAATCATCTTTCAAATCTTTTAATTTCACCATTCCTTCTGCTTTCGTCTCTACTTCTTCAACATAAATACCCCATTCAGAAACCCCTGAAATTGTAGCCGTAAATATTTCCCCAACACGCTTTTCCAAAAATTCCACCTGCTTTAACTTTATTGAATTTCTTTCTGCTTCAGATGCATTTACCTCACGCTCCGATGTGTATTCACAAATCTTCTGAAACTTTGCATATTCATCTTGGCCAATTGCACCATTTGTTAACTCTCTCTGGAGAAGACGGTGTACCACGGTGTCTGGGTATCTACGGATAGGAGATGTGAAGTGAGTATAAAAATCGAATGCCAAACCAAAGTGTCCTATGTTGTTTGTTGAATAAATAGCTTTTGCCATTGAGCGTACCGCTGCCACCTTTATCATTGTTTCAGAAGGGGAGCCAGTAACCTCTTTTAGAACCCTTTGGATATCTTGAACAGTTGCAACTCCCTTCTTGTGACGAAGTTCAAAGCCGAGCGCTTTCAAAAACGTGGCAAGGTTTTCTATTTTTTCTGGGTCTGGAGTGTCGTGAATGCGGTATATCATTGGAGCGCCGTTTTTCTTCTCCATTTTTTCATACATATGTTTAGCAACTTCTCTATTTGCTAAAAGCATAAAATCCTCAACAAGTTTGTGGGTATCTTTGCGAACTTTTTTGAAAACTTTTATAGGGCGACCCAAATCATCAAGTTCAAACTTGATTTCTTCTGTTTCAAAATCAATTGCGCCATTTTTTTGTTTTTCTTTTCGAAGCCCTTCAGCCAATGCTTTTAGTGTGTTTAATTCTTTCAAAAATGGTCCGTTTTGAGTGTCTAATACCCCTTGCGCCTCTTCGTATGTAAATCTTTTATCTGAATTAATTATTGTTTTGCCAAACCATCTATTTTGGACTACACCTCTAGAATTCATTGTAAAAATTGCAGAAAAAGACAGCTTTGGCTCATTGGGATTAAGTGAGCAAAGTTCATTTGAAAGAATTTCTGGAAGCATGGGAATAGTTCGATCCACCAAATAAATAGAAGTGGCTCTTTTGTATGCTTCGGCATCTAGTTTTGTACCTTCAACTACGAAATGAGAAACATCTGCGATGTGAATTCCGATCTCGAAAGTGCCATCTTCATTTTCTTTGATTGAAAGCGCATCATCAAAATCTTTTGCATCAGCTGGATCTATTGTGAAAGCTGTTATGTCTCTATAATCTCTGCGTCCAAATTTTTCAGGGTTTTCTAAAGTTTCAGCTAGTTCTTTCTTTTCATAATTATCTTTTATATTTTTTGCTTCCACTTCTACGTCTTTTGGAAAGTCTGTCTCAAAACCAGACTCTAAAACAATTGAAAGCATCTCTGTGTTGTGTTCACCTTTTTTTCCAATCACCCTTATTACTTCTCCAATTGGGGCTTTTGAGCCATCGCCCCAAGAAGTTATTTGTACCTGCACTTTATCTTTATCTTTTGCGCCAAGAGATTTTTCTGAATCAACAAAAATATCTTTGTACATCCGCTTGTCATCGGGAATCACAAAGATAAGATTCTTACCCTTTACTTCTTCTACAGTGCCTACAAACTTTTCTTTCCTTCTTTCAATAATAGAAATCACTTCTGCTTGGGATTTGTTGTAGCTAGATTTTGTGCCCAACGCCCTTATTTCTACCGTATCGCCATGAAGGGCTCCTTTCATTTTTTCGGGAGCAATTTCAAGGTCGCCATCTTCATTGTTTAGTCTACGGAAATAGCCCACCCCTCGGGAGGTGGCAATAATAGGGCCGGTTAGCAATTCTTCTGACATTTAGAAAACTATACCATCCCATACGAAACAGCGGTAATGATAAACATTACCTGTTTCTAACGGGACGAGGATATTGCACGAACTCTTAAATCTGGTACTATTGCCTGACAATGTTAATGATAAGACTTCAGCGAGTAGGAAGAAAACACGAGACGGCATTTCGTCTTGTTTTGACCGACAAGCAAAATTCCACTAAATCCGGAAGGTATTTGAAGGTATTAGGTAGCTATGACCCTAGTAAGAAAACAGAGCATTTTGATGCTGAAAACATAAAAAAGGCCATATCTCATGGTGCAAAGCTATCAATTACAGCAAATAATCTCCTTATTACTCACGGAATTATAGAGGGGACTAAGTTAAACGCTCAGCCAAGAAGAACTCCTAAAGAAAAGAAAGCTAAGTAAAGATCGCTCAGGATATTCCCTGAAAAGAGCACGAAAATTTTCTGCTGAAAATTTTCTCTGTCCGTCGCCGCCGCTCCTACCAAGGCTTTTTCAGGGAACATCCCTCGCTCTAAGTGTTGATTCAGCGAAGCTATTTAGCTCGCTTTAAAGTTATAAAGATGTTGTGTTAAAATTATTGATATGGAAAAAGACCAGGAATTTCTTGATTATGTAGTAAAGGGATTAGTTGATCACCCAGAGGATGTTAAAACTGAAAGAACCGTGGATGAAATGGGCGTGCTCTTAAGACTTTCTGTTCATCCTGACGATATGCGAAAGATAATTGGTAGGGAAGGAAAGACGGCGAACGCCATGAGAATACTTTTGCGTGTAGTTGGCATGAAGAACAACGCTCGTGTGAATTTGAAAATAAATGAACCAGAAGGCTCAACCAGAATGATGAATAATGATAGAAACGGAGGAATGAAAGATTTTGATCAAGCAATAGATGACTTAAGATTATAAAGAACGAACCCCTACAAAGTAGGGGTTCGGGAGTTGTTCCGATACGGAGGGGTGAACAGGTTGATGGCCACGGCAACCATGATCCTCATGAAGATTGGGAAGCCGATGGATTCCTTCGGGTGCATGAGCCGGTCGATTCCGGCTCCAACAGCGAAGGAGCATACGGTTAACGCCAAGCGATGGGTCAGACGCATGAGAGTCACCTCAGGTTGTAGTCTTTTGACATCCTAGCATAAATAATGTATAAAGTCAAGTATGAATTTTCATTTTGTAACACTTTTTCCAAATGCATTTAAAAGCTACCTCGGGGAGTCTATTATTTCGCGCGCAATTAAAGATAAAAAAATATCTGCAAAGTTTTACAATCCTCGCAACTACACAAAAGATAAATATGGAAGAGTGGATAGAAAACCATATGGCGGAGGCCCAGGGATGGTGTTGGAAGCAGAGTCTGTGGGGAAGGCAATTGCCAATGCAGTAAAGAAGTCAAATAGCAAAAAAACAAAGATTATTTTCTTTTCTCCATCAGGAACTCAATTTACAAATACTTATGCAGAAAATTTAGCAAAAAAGTATAGAAATATAATTTTTGTGTGTGGCAGATACGAGGGAATTGATGCCCGCGTAAAGAAAATGTTCAAAATGGAAGAGGTTTCTGTTGGTCCATATGTGCTTACTGGGGGAGAGCTTCCAGCAATGATCGTAATGGATTCTGTCGCAAGGCGCGTTAAAAGTGTATTGGGAAAAATTGAATCTTTAGAGGAAAACAGAGTAGCAGGGAAGGACGTATACACTCGTCCTGAAGTTTTGGTGTGGAAGGGTAAAAAGTTAAAAGTGCCAAAAGTGCTTCTTTCAGGACACCACAAAAATATTGATGAGTATCGAAAAGGAGGATAAGGGGCTAGACAGATAAAGGATACTAGTTTATACTCTCCCTTACCTCGACAGATTGAGTAATGGTATCCGGGGGTGCGAACGGGCCGAGAGACTCTTCTCTCCAAAAAGTTTAAAAAAGTAAAAATTTAGAAGCGATAAAACTGAGTCCCAAAAGGGCCAGCGGGTTTATTTTTTTTATGACAAAAACTATGGAAAAAAGACTTCCTGTGGGCGCATTCCCAAAGAAAGTCTTCGGAAAGTACAAAAAGCCCCTAGTTGAGGTTCCTAATCTTGTGGAGCTTCAATTAAAAAGCTTTAATTGGCTTCTCAAAGAAGGTTTGAAAGAAGTGTTTGATGAATTCAAAACCATCAAGGATTTCACTGGCAAGAAATTTGAACTTCAGTTCCTATCTTTCGAACTTGCGGAACCAAAGACAGATGAATATTTTGCTAAAAACCAGAAAGCCTCATTTGAGGCTCCTCTTAAGGCACGAGTGAGATTAAAGAACCTTCATTTGGGAACCGTAAAAGAGCAAGAGATTTTTATGGCAGATTTTCCTTTGATGACCCCTCATGGAACTTTTGTTATCTCTGGTATTGAAAGAGTTATAGTTCCACAGTTGGCACGCTCATATGGCGTGTTTTTTACTGTTAACGATCTTAAAACCAAAAAACAATTTGGTGCAAAAATAATTCCTTCTCGTGGCGCTTGGCTTGAATTTGAGACTGATCAAGACGGTGTTATCTATGTTCGTATAGATAAAAAGAGAAAATTCCCCGTAACAACTCTAATAAGAGCATTTGGTGCAGGAACTGATGCAGAAATTAAGAAACTCTTTAGCAAGGTGGAGGGTGCAGAACACTTCATTACAAAAACTCTCGCAAAAGATCACTCTAAAAATACAGATGAAGCATGTGTTGAAATTCACAGAAGACTTCGTGATGGTGATTTAGCTACTGTTGAAAATGCCCGTGAATTCGTGAAGTCAATTTTTGATCCAGAAAGATATGACCTTTCAAGAGTAGGTCGTTACAGATTTAATAATCGTTTTCACAAGAAAACAGGAGACATTGAGGTCGAAAGAAAAACTTTAAACCTTGAAGATGTTCAAACAATTCTTTCTCACATTGTTTACCTAAACATTACTCCCGGATCAGAAGGAGACGACATTGATCACTTAGGCTCACGCAGAGTGCGCGCCGTTGGAGAGCTTTTCCAGCAAAAGATTCGCGTTGGAATGGCACAAATAAAGAGAAATATTCAGAACAGAATGTCGGTTGTTGATACTGATGTAACATTGCCGGTGCAATTTATTTCACCAAAACCTCTTCAGGCTCGTATAAAAGAATTCTTTACCACAAACCAGCTTTCTCAATTCATGCAGCAAACCAATGCTCTTGAAGAACAGGAACATCTAAGAACTCTTTCTGCCCTTGGTCCTGGAGGCTTGAATCGATCTCGTGCAGGTTTTGAAGTACGTGACGTTCATCCATCTCACTACGGTAGACTTTGTCCAATTCACACCCCAGAAGGCCCAAACATTGGTCTTATTTTACGCCTCTCTGTTTTTGCTCGAGTAAATGATTTTGGAATGATCGAAACACCTTACGCAAAAGTAAAGGATGGAAAATTAACAGGAGAAATTATTTATCTAAATGCTCAAGAAGAGGAAGACAACCATATTGCACACGCCGCAACGGATGTTGATGAAGATGGACACATTGTTTCTGAAGAAGTTGAGGTGCGTCATAAGGGTAATCCTGCAGCAGTTTCTAAAAAACTTGTTGATTATATTGACGTTGCCACAAACCAAGCATTTTCTATCGCAACCTCAATGATTCCATTCTTAAACCATGATGACTCAACAAGAGCACTGATGGGATCAAACATGCAGAAACAGGGAACTCCATGCATTCTTCCCGAAGCCCCACTTGTTGCAACAGGAATGGAAGGAGAGGCAGTTAAATACACAGGACGCCTTGTTATTGCAGAGGAAGCAGGAACGGTTTCTTATGTAGATGGAAAAGTAATTAAAGTAAAAGGAGAAAAGAAAGAAAAAGAATACAAGCTAGTTAATTTTTCAAGAACCAATGGATTTACTATTTTCCACCAACGTCCAATTGTGTCTAATGGAGACAAAGTTAAGAAAGGTCAGGTTATAGGAGACACATCAACATCAGATAATGGTCAAATGGCATTAGGACAAAATGTTCTTGTTGCCTTTATGTCTTGGACTGGTTGGAACTATGAAGACGCTATTGTTATTTCAGAGAGACTAGTAAGAAAAAATAAATTTGCATCAATTGATATAAAAGAATTTACCGTTAATGTTCGTGATACAAAATTAGGTCCCGAAGTTACAACTTGCGACATTCCAAATGTTGGCGAAAATAAACTAAAGAATTTGGCAGAAGATGGAATCGTGCGTGTTGGAGCGGAAGTTCGCCCAGGAGATATTTTGGTTGGTAAAATTACACCAAAAGGCGAGTCCCAACTTACACCGGAAGAAAGACTTTTGAGATCTCTATTTGGAGAAAAAGCTCGTGACGTGAAAGACACTTCAAAGAGAGTAGAAGGTGGAATGAGAGGAAGGGTTGTCTCTGTTCAAGTTTTTTCTCGTGAGAAGGGAGATAAGCTTGATTCAGGAATTATAAAAAGAATCCACATTGAAATTGCCGAACTTCGTTCAGTTACTGTTGGAGATAAGCTAGCAGGACGTCACGGAAACAAGGGCGTTATTTCAAGAATTCTTCCACAAGAAGATATGCCATATATGGCGGACGGTACTCCTATTGATATTGTTTTGACTCCACTTGGTGTGCCAAGTCGTATGAACCTAGGACAGATTCTTGAAATGCACTTGGGTCTTGCAGCACATACCCTTAATTATCAAGCAATTGTCCCACCATTCGCAGGTGCAACAGATATTGAAATAAAAGAAGAACTTAAAAAAGCTGGTTTTCCAGAGTCAGGAAAAGTAAGGCTTTTCGATGGAAGAACTGGTGAAAAATTTGAACAAGACACAGCGATTGGTTACATGTATATCTTGAAACTTCACCACATGGTGGAAGATAAAATACACATGCGTTCAATAGGACCATATTCCTTGATTACTCAGCAGCCATTGGGAGGAAAAGCTCAAAATGGAGGTCAGCGTTTTGGAGAAATGGAAGTGTGGGCACTACTTGGATACGGAGCTTCTTATACACTTCGTGAAATGCTTACTATCAAATCAGACGACATCGTTGGTCGTTCCGCTGCATTCGATTCAATCGTTAAGGGAGAAAGAATGAAAACTCCCGGAATTCCTGCGTCATTTAATGTGATGCTTCACAATTTGCGCGGGCTCGGTTTGGATATTGTTTTGAAAAAGAAAGGTCTAGCAGGCAAGTCGGCTGGTCGTAAACCAAAGGAAAAAATAAGCGAATAAAACAAAACCATGATAAATACTAAAACACAAAAAGATTACCAAATTACAGATTTCGACACAGTTGAACTTCGTTTGGCCTCCCCTGACCGTATTAAAGATTGGTCTTATGGAGAAGTTACAAAACCAGAAACAATCAACTATAGAACTCAAAGATCAGAAAGAAATGGTTTGTTCGATGAAAAAATCTTTGGTCCAGATAAGGACTTTGAATGTTATTGCGGTAAATACAGAGGAATTAGATACAAGGGAATAGTTTGTGAGAAATGTGGAGTTGAGATTACTCGCTCGATTGTTCGCCGTGAAAGAATGGGACACATTGAGTTAGCTGCCCCTGTTTGTCATATTTGGTTTTTGAAATCAATGCCATCTAGACTTGCACTCATCACTGGAGTTCCATCTGGAGACTTGGAAAAAGTTATTTACTTTGCTGGATACATTGTTACTAAGGTTAATATCTCTGAAAAAGATAGAATTCTTAAAGACCTAGATTCAGAGTTCAAAGCAAAAGTAAAATCACTTCAAGACGATAAATCAAAAGAACATCTAAAAGGACTCTTTCAGGAAACAAAAAAAGACATCGAATCTATTGCTGTTGGAAAAGTGTTAGATGAAGTTGCATACCATAATTTCTCAATGAAATATGCGACTCTCTTTGAGGCCTCTATTGGCTCTGAGCCGTTGTTTGAAATGTTAAAGAATCTTGACCTCAAAAAACTTTTAGCAGAATTGGAAGTAAATATTGAAAAGGCCTCCGCAGCAGAAACAGCAAAGCTTACAAAAAGAATTTCACTCATAAGGCATATGGTTTTGAATGGTATTCGTCCAGAGTGGATGTTCTTAATTCGTATTCCTGTTATTCCACCAGCACTTCGCCCAATGGTGCCACTTGATGGTGGGCGCTATGCAACATCTGATGTAAACGATCTTTACAGAAGAGTGATCAACAGAAATAATCGTTTGAAGAAATTGAAGGATATTAATGCCCCTGACGTAATTCTTAGAAATGAAAAAAGAATTCTTCAAGAGGCAGTAGATGCACTTATTGATAACACCATTAGACACTCTGGTGGAGCAGGTGCTGTTAATCAAAGCCAAAGAAGACCATTAAAGAGCTTGTCAGACAACTTAAAAGGAAAGCGCGGTTTATTTAGACAAAACCTACTTGGAAAAAGAGTGGACTATTCTGGCCGTTCTGTGATTGTTGTTGGTCCAGAATTGGAACTAAATGAATGCGGTCTTCCAAAACACATGGCGCTTGAATTATTCAAACCTTTTGTTATTGCAGAACTTTTGAAAAGAGAGCTTGCATATAACATTCGTGGAGCAGGACGTTTAATTGAAGATGGAATACCAGAAGTTTGGGCAATTCTAGAAGATATTATTAAAGATAGGTACGTACTTCTAAACCGCGCACCTACTCTTCACCGCTTGTCTATTCAGGCGTTTAAACCAGTGCTTATTGAAGGAAACGCTATCCAAGTTCACCCACTTGTATGTACTGCTTTCAACGCAGACTTCGATGGAGATCAAATGGCTGTTCATGTTCCACTTTCTCCAGAAGCTCAACTTGAGGCTAAAGAGGTAATGGCGTCAGATAAAAATATCTTAAAGCCCGGTTCAGGAGAGCCAACAGTAATTTCTAAACTTCTTGATGTTGTATTGGGTGCTTTCTGGATGACAAAAGATGTGAGTGGTGAAAAGGGT
Source organism: uncultured Candidatus Saccharibacteria bacterium (assembly GCA_964364225.1). Lineage (GTDB taxonomy): Bacteria > Patescibacteriota > Minisyncoccia > Phycocordibacterales > Zambryskibacteraceae > 12-FULL-44-12b. Next base: position 35,350 of record CAYIKP010000005.1, read on the forward strand.
GAAGGAAAAATATTCGATAGACCAAACAGTGCAATTCTTGCTTATGACTTCGGCGAACTTTCTTTGCGAGCAAAAATAAAAGTTCGTGGAAAGACAGACACTGCAAAGTATGCAGAGTTTAAAGAAGGACTTTTTGAAACAACTGTTGGCAGACTTTTGTTCAACTCTGTTTTACCTCCTGACTATCCGTTTGTGAATATGGCGATAGATAGAAAGAAAATGTCAGCAATGTTTGAAAATCTTATTGCTGTTTATGGAATAGGTGCAATTCCAGGTATCTTGGACAAGATTAAGGCATTCTCATTCAAATATGCGCTTCATTCAGGTATTACTTGGGGAATTGATGATGTGAAAATTCCAGATGGAAAAGGAGTTGTTGTTGAAGCTGCACTCAAAAGGGCCAATGCAATTAAGGAAGAATTTAACCAAGGTCTTATTTCAGAAGAAGAGCGTTTAGAAAAGAATGTAGAAATATGGCAGTCCGCAAAGGCAGAGGTGGAAAAGCTTCTTCCTCAAACTCTAGGCAACACTGATTCTGTAAATGACATGATTCAATCTGGTGCCCGCGGATCTATTTCAAACATCACACAAATGGTTGGTATGAAGGGGCTTATTACTAACACCCAAGGAGAGACAATTGAATTTCCAATCATTTCTTGTATGAAGGAAGGGTTGACTCCGATTGAATACTTCATTACTACTCACGGATCAAGAAAGGGTCTCACTGACACAGCACTTAACACAGCTCGAGCAGGATATCTCACAAGAAAACTCTTTGATGTTTCTCAAGACATTATTGTTACTGAAGAAGATTGTGGTACTAAAAAGGGAATAGTAATTTCTACTGAATCTGCATCAGGTATTGAACTTTCTCTAGTAAAAATCCTAAAAGGGAGATTCTTAGCAGAAGATATTGTTGATCAAAAAGGTGAAGTAGTCTTTAAAAGAGATCACTTTATAACAAAGCAAGACGCGGAAAAAGTGGCGCTGTTGGGAGTAAAAAATGTAATAGTTCGCTCTCCTATGTCCTGTGCATCTATAAAGGGTGTATGTAAACACTGCTATGGTGTTGACTTAGGTAAAAACGAAATTATTGATTTAGGTGAAGCAGTGGGTACTGTTGCAGCCCAAGCAATTGGTGAACCAGGTACACAACTTACAATGAGAACATTTCACGCTGGAGGTATTGCGTCAGCTGGAGGAGACATCACTCAAGGTCTTCCTCGTGTTGAGGAATTATTTGAAAACAGAATGCCAAAAAATCCAGCTACTGTTTCTCGTGTAGATGGAATGGTAAGTGAAATCAAAAAAGGCGAAGAAAAAATTATTTGTGTTTTGCCTGATATTAAGTCTGGAAAAGAGGACAAAATTGAGTATGTTGTTCCGGCCATTCGCGTTATAACGGTAAAAGAGGGTCAGAAAATATCTAAAGGAGATCTACTTACAGACGGTTCTGCTGATCTAGATGAGTTGTTCAAATATGCTGGTAAGGAGCGCACACAAGAATATCTTATTCGTGAAATTTCAAAGATCTATGAGCTACAAGGTGAAGCGGTATCAAGAAAGCACATGGAGGTTATCTTGAAACAAATGTTCTCAAGAAGAAAAATTATTTCAACGGGAGATACAGATTTCTCAAGAGGAGACATTGTGGAATTTGAAGAAGTATTGGATGCAAATGCGAACATGAGAGATGCTGGTAAAGAAGAGGCCAAAGCAGAAGAACTTTTGATGGGTATTACAGAAGTGGCCCTTTCCAGAAAAAGTGTTCTTTCAGCTGCTTCATTCCAGCACACAACTCGTGTTCTTATCTCAAATGCACTTCGTGCCAAAGATGATGAACTAACAGGACTAAAGGAAAACGTTATTATTGGACGCTTAATTCCAGCTGGTACAGGGTTTGAAGGTTCGAAGAAATACAACTTAATCAAAGCTCTACAAAAAGAACTAGACGAGAAAGAACAAAGATTTGTTTCACTAAACGAGTCGGGGGAGTAGAATAACCTTGAATGACAAGGGAAATAGAGCAAATAAAAGACCGCCTAGATATAGTGAGCGTTGTTGGCGAATATCTACCACTTCAAAAAGCGGGGAGTAACTTAAAGGCCAATTGTCCGTTCCACAACGAAAAAACTCCGTCTTTTTTCGTTTCCCCATCTCGTGGCAGTTTCTATTGTTTTGGTTGTGGTGCAAAAGGAGATATTTTTTCTTTTGTAGAAGAGATGGAAGGATTGGATTTTAGGGGTGCTTTTGAGTTTCTTGCTAAAAAAGCCGGAGTAGAAATAACAAAAGTATCTCCTCAAATCCGTGCAGAAAATGATAGAGCTATCCTAGCAATAGAAGAAGCAAATATTTATTTCTCTGGCGAGCTAGAAAAAAATAAAGATGCCCACAAGTATCTTTTAAAAAGAGGATTAACAGAAGAGACTATAAAAAAATTCTCGTTAGGATTTGCTCCTGCCGGTTGGAGAAACTTGAAAGAATACCTCACAAAGAAAGGTTTTACAGAAGAAGAGATATTGAGGGCAGGGCTTATAAAGAAAGTGGACGATGCCGGTGAAAACAAAGAGCCCTACGATGTTTTTAGAGAAAGAATTATCTTCCCTCTGTCTGAATCATCTGGAAGGGTAGTGGGCTTTTCTGGGCGTTCAATGGATGAAGACACCAATCCGCCAAAATATTTGAACAGTCCAGATTCAAAAATATTTAACAAAAGTGAAATTCTTTACGGATTAGATAAAGGAAAAAATGCAATTAGAGAAAAGGACTTCTCAATCATTGTAGAAGGTCAAATGGATCTTTTAATGTCTCATCAATCAGGGATTAAGAATACTGTTGCTGCGTCAGGTACAGCGGTTACAAGGGCGCATATTGAAAGGTTAAAGAAAATATCTCCAAGAATTCTTATTTCGCTCGACGCAGATGGGGCAGGGGTGAGAGCTGCGCTTCGTACAGCAACAATTGCGCTTGAGCTTGGAATGGAAGTCAAAATAGCAAAATTAACTGGAAAAGATCCGGCGGAAATTATAGAAAAAAATTTAGAAGAGTATAAGAATTGTTTAAAGAGCGCACTACCATTTATTGAATTCGTCTTAGACATAATAATGAGAGAGACCCTTGATGAAAGGGCGCGTGCTAAAAGAATTGAAAAAGAGATTGTGCCACTTCTAACATTAATTCAAAGTGCAGTGGAGAGATCTCATACTATAAAGAAGGTAAGTCAAAAAAGTGGAATTCCAGAGAGAGCCCTGGAAGAAGACACAGAGAGATTTAAAAGGTCAAAAGGCAGGGCAACAATGACAACTAGTGAGAACCCAAAGAAAGAGGTTAAGGGGGATGTAGTAAACCAAATTGAAAGACATGCTGTTGGGTTAATGTACGCAATGGAAGAGGGTGAAAAATTTGCACTGGACATAAAGGACTCTTTCTCATTCTTGACAGACGTGGAAAGATCCTCTATGCTTCTACGTTACGAACCCAAGCGAGAAGAACTCGTCTTCGAGGTTGAGAACTACTACGGCAATGATGACCCTATTAGGGCAAGCCGGAACCTCGAGGAGGTCATCCTCAATTTCAAATCAGATTGTCTTAAAAAACGCCTAGAGGCGTTTGTTGCTGGTTTATCGAGAGCAGAAACGGCGCACGATAAAGAAAAAGCAAAAGAAATTTTAATGTTAATACAAGAGACTCAAAAGGAGTTAAATAATAAATAGATAAACATAAACTCATGGCCAAAAAAACCAAAAAGAAAGTTTCCAAACCAAAATCAAAAAAACCTGCAAAGAAAGTAGTTAAAAAAGTTAAAAAGCTAGTAAAAAAAGCAGTTAAAAAGCCAGCTAAAAAAGTTGCAAAAGTTTCTCAAAAACAGAATGCTAAAAAAGTAGATATTGACTCTAAAATTGATAAACTTTTAAATAGAGGAAAGTCTCGAGGCTTTGTTACTTATGATGAAATTCTAAAAGAATTCCCAACAATTGAGCAAAACATTATTTTTCTTGATGATCTTTATGAAAAACTTCAAGCCAATGGCATTGATGTTTTGGAGGGAGGTGGACTTTTAGATGTTTCTTCTCCAGAGGAAATTACCGTAAGCAAGAAATATGAGTACGGTAGCAGATCAGAAGGCTCTTTCGACTCAATTCAAATGTATTTAAGGGAGATTGGCCAGTATCCCTTGATTACTGGAAATATGGAAAAGGAGCTAGCTAAAAGAATTGAGGCTGGTGATGAAGAAGCAAAAAATTTACTCGCAAAAGCAAACCTTCGTTTGGTGGTTTCGATTGCAAAGAAATATGCAAACAGATCCCCTGATTTAACATTGCTAGATTTGATCCAAGAGGGGAATTTGGGTTTGTTTAAGGCGGTAGACAAGTTTGATTGGACAAAAGGCTATAAGTTTTCGACATATGCTACTTGGTGGATTCGTCAGGCCATAACTCGCGCCTTAGCTGACCAAAGCAGAACTATTCGTGTGCCAGTTCATATGGTTGAAACAATTGCTAAATATAAGCAGGTTGTTCGCCGTCTTACACAAGATTTAGGAAGAGATCCATTACCAGAAGAAATAGCAACAGAAATGAATATTGAGGTAGAAAAAATTTATCAAATTGAAAAAATTGACCAGGCGACTGTTTCTCTAGAGAGTCCAGTTGGAGATGAAGGGGATGATGGCAAGTCAAAACTAGGGGATTTTGTGGCGGACGATAAAATACTTTCTCCAGACGCAGAAGCATCTCGTAGAATTGTTCAAGATCAAGTGCGTGAAATTTTAAATGAATTACCACCAAAAGAGAGAAAGATTCTTGAAATGCGCTACGGACTTGCAGATGGGTTTACTCATACTCTTGAAGAAGTTGGAAAGGTCTTTGGTGTTACTCGCGAAAGAATTCGCCAAATTGAGGCAAAGGCATTAGAGAAAATAAGACAGCATGAGAAGATAAATCGTTTGAAGGGGCATTAAAAGACTGCTCGTAGTGTGCGGTTTCAGAATCAACTGCCGCTCGAGTGAAAATTTTGAAATCAGGAAGCTTCATATAACGAAAAACATCAGAACTCGTCCTTCGACAGGCTCAGGACTCAAACAGCTGATGTTTTTCTATTACGCTAATCCTGATTTCAAAATACTCTCGTGAGCTTCCAAAACCGCACACTACTCGCTTTAAGTTCTAAATAAAAACAAATCAGCCCCCCACTTTTACAAAAGTGGGGGGCTGTGGGGTCATGTGAACCTAAGGCCCTACTGCAATCTCAGGTTGGTGTTGGTCGTTGACACGCTCGTAAGCCCACAATAAAGCCGGCGAGCATGGCGGTGAAGAGAATTACCGCTGCACCGAGCGGGTCAGCAAGCTCACCAGATTCAATCCGGTGAGCCATTGACATTGCACCTCCGAAGGCCAGTACATAGAGTGTCACAAACAACAACGCGAACGCTCGCATATATACCTCGGGTAGAGGGAACTTACTAACTCTTATTATATACTCATTGTATATGAATGTCAATAGGTTAAAATAACCCTATAAATAAGGGTATTTTGATAGTGTGATAAAATAATAGAAATGAAACCACTTTTAATTTCAAAAACTACATTTCTTGAGTTTTTGTTTTGTGCAAAAAACATTTGGCTAAAGCTTCATAAGCCAGATTTGGCGCACATGTTTAAACTTTCAGACTTTGAAAAACAATTAATAGAGCAAGGAAATGAAGTAGATAAATATGTTCAAAAAATATTTCCAGACGGAATAGTCGGGAATATTAAAGGAGAAGGAACATATTTCCAGCCCACATTTGAAGCTGATGGTTTTTTAGTGAGGTGCGATGTATTGGAATACGACAACAAATCTAAATATTGGAACTTATTTGAGGTGAAGGCTACAAATTCAATAAAAGAAAATGGAGGACTTCGTGACCATATAGATGATGTGACATTTCAGGCTTCTGTTTTAAAACGAGCGGGTTTAAATGTGGGTAAATATTTTCTTATAACTTTGAATAAAGAATATGTAAGGTGGGGCGACTTAGAACCAGAAAAACTTTTTATAAAAGAAGATGTGACAGAAAAAGTTTTACTTAAACTTCCTGAAGTTGAAGCCCAAATGGAGGCGGCTAAAGAATATATAGCCAAAACTGAAGAACCAAAAGGTAATTGTGAGTGTTTATTTAAGGGGCGATCTCAACACTGCTCAACATTTGAATACTCGAACCCACAGGTGCCAAAATATTCTGTGCACGACCTTTCTCGTATTGGCTCTAGTAAAAACAAATTACAAATGCTCATTGAACAGGAAGTTTTTGACATAGCGAATATTCCAAGTCACTTTGAGTTTTCAGACATTCAACACAATCAAATTCATGTCCATAAAAATGATAAGCCGATTATTAAACATGATGAAATATTTGATGCACTAAATAGTCTAGAGTTTCCTCTTTATTTTTTTGACTACGAAACATTTGCTCCAGCCATACCTGCTTTTTCTGGTTTTAGGCCGTATCAACGTATTCCTTTTCAGTTTTCACTTCATATTTTACATAAGCCTGATGGGGAACTAGAACACTTTGAATATTTACATGAAGATTTTAGTGACCCGTCAGAAAATGTGGCAAAATTTTTAGATAAATACATAGGTGCCAAAGGGACTATTATCACTTGGAATAAATCATTTGAAGCTGGAGTAAATAAAGAGATTGGCGAGCGCTTGTCTGAATATAAAAAACTGATGGATAGGCTAAATGGAATGCTTTATGATTTGATGGATATATTTCGCGCCCAGCATTATGTGCATAAAGACTTTAAAGGAAGTACTTCAATTAAAAAAGTCTTGCCAGTAGTAGCGCCACATTTGGATTATAAAAAGCTAAATATTTCTGAAGGGGGAGCTGCCTCCGAATCCTGGTGGAAAATGGTTGGCCCTACCACACCCGATTCGGAGAAGAAACAAATTGCAAAAGACCTGAAAGAATATTGCGGATTAGACACCTTTGCTATGTACGAGGTTTGGAAGCACCTTACTAACCTTTCTTAATTATTTGAGCACTGCATCTAGTGCCTTTCTCAGAATTTCTATTGGTTGTGCACCGTTCACTATGATTTTGTTTGTTCCATATATAACAACTGCATTTTGACTGGAAAGAGAGACGGCTTTCATTGCATTTATTTGTGTTTTTGTAAAAGGTTTGTTTGAAACAATAATGCTATATGGGGTGCCAAGGCCACCAGCCGAAATTGCTTCCTGATAATCTCTTTCTACTTTTGCTTTTGCGTCACCCTTTGTAAGACATGATGTGAATGTATCTTTTGGGAGACCTTCACCTTCTGCTAGTGCTGGAAGTATTGATGTGTCTAAAGTGTCATTTGATGTGGCGATATTATAAATTTTATTAGTAAACCTCCAAAAACCTTCGTTACCACCAACAATGCCAGCACACTCCATTGCCTCTGATTCGTATCTGGCTTTTTTATGAAGAGTATCAACAGGGAAATGTCTGTATACCCACGCAAGTTTACCGACAAAATCTTTATCAGTAGTGAGCTCTATCATTGTGTTGTGGAATCTTTTGCACCAAGGACATTCTGGATCTGAATATTCAATAAGAGTTAAATCTGCATTTTTGGGGCCGATTATATAATCATCAGCTTGCACCTCTTTTATAGTGAGTTCTTTTTGGGGAGCCGATGGTGTTGTTTCAATAATGGTTTTGCTCGTTGGTACTTTAGATAAATAGATACCACCACCAATAAATACCCCGGCAATAATAATTGAGCCCGCCAAAACAAGTGTGTTTTTCATCCCGATAGTGAAAAATGGTATTGCTCTATTCGAGCAGGTTACCACTATTTATAATTAGTTTTATTAAATTTCGATCTGTCATCCTATTTTATTAACCCTTAGCTGGCTCGGATACCATTTTCTACTACAGGATTCATAGAAAAAGATTATAACAAATTTCTAAAATGAAAGCCCCGCGCAATATGCGCGGGGCTGTTGATGGCAGGCTTGGGCTTTGCCTCCTCTATGTCTCCAATCTTTGCCTTTATGGTGATACCAATACAATCAGCTTCTATCTCGTAGGTAGCGCCGATCTCGAGAGGCATCTTAAGGCTTAGAAAGGATAGTTCACCACGTCCGTTCTCCACTATGTTTTTGTAGAACAACTCTCCATCTTTATGGAGTACGTAGTGAACAAAGATACTGTCAGTAATTGGTTTTTCTCCAACGACAGCACATGTTGCTTCCTCAGCCTCTTTGACGTTTACAAACGAGAAAGCAAACACTAGCAGGAAAAACAAATTAATACTGAGAGAAATCAAGAGAGCATAGTCCATTTTTCTTGAAGGTTGTACTTCCTTTTCTTGGATTTCTCCAGACAAAACGAACTCCTTGTGGGGGTTTCTAGCACTATTATGCCATAGAAAAAATTATTATCAAACTACCAAGGCATTGCGTGAGTTAGCTTAGAATCCTCGTTATTTTCCCAATTAGAAATATCTAAATCAATTTGATAGACATTTAAACCATCAGGAATAGAAACTTTTTTGTGTGTTTTCATGTGCTCATATAGATCTCTAGTAATAGCTACATCCATTAGGCAATATTCGATAATTTTATCTATAGCACCCTCTTTCCACCAAGTTATCGCATCTAGCCCTTGACCAGATTTTGAGACTCCTAGTGTGGCCGAAGCAACATCTTGAAGTTTGATACGCCTACCCAGAGATTCTTGTATTGTTTTCATTAAATCAATTGATTTAATTTTAGTTAAGTCTCCAGTGTAATATTTATTTAAGAGGGGAATATCAAAGTGATTAGAGTTATAGCCAATGAGTGCATCGGCTTTTTCAAAGTAGGGCCACATATCTTTGAACTCATGTTCCTGAAAAGCTTTCAAGGTGTTAGTTTCAAAATCGTATATTCCAACAATAGAGATATCAAGCTTAGCTGGATCATTTTCGCCCACTTCAAAAAAAGTGTTTTTTGTTTCTATATCAAATACTAGGGGGGCCATATTTAGTAATTCCCAAACAATATAACACAGAGATTTTATGTATTATAATTATGCAATGGAAAGTTTTTCTGCCGAGACACTAACTTCTGGAATAAGGAGTATTTTCTGGCTTTTTCTTATCGTGTATTTAATTACTGGAGGGGTTTTAGTTTATCACTGGCAAAGGTACGGAGGTAAATCTAAGGTCTTGTTTATAGTTGAGACCGTGTTTATTGTGGGTTCTGTTATTTTCGCTTTAGCCGCCTTTTTTGCAATACCAAAATAAACAAAATGTTAAACCTTGATCCAAATGAAAGTGTGATTCTAGAAGTGCGTAAACACTGGTATGTTCTTTCGGCTAGGGTTTTTGTGATGTTTATTCTTGTTATTGCGCCACTAGTCCTTTTTTCTTTTTTAAGTAATTTGATTCCTACATCAATTCCTTTGCCCGTCGGGTATTCAGCAACGGGGTTTTTTTATTGTTTATGGCTTTTAGTAATATGGATTAGTTTTTTTATAAACTGGACCAATTATTATTTAGATGTTTGGTATGTTACAGAAAAAAGAATTGTTTCTGTAGACCAAGTCAGTATTTTCCATAGAAAAATTTCCAACCTTCGTTTTGATAAAATCCAAGATGTATCAATAGAAATTAGAGGAGCCATACAGACCATGCTTAAATTTGGTGATATTGAAATAAAAACCGCAGCTGAAGGGGATAGTAATTTTTTAATGAAAAATGCGGCCAATCCTGATGAAGTCCGAAGAATTATCTTTTCTCATCATCAATTTGAGCACGAAAAAGCAAGACCGGTGCATGTTGTGGAGGAAGAAATAGAGCGACCGTCCAAAGATCAATTTATTCAATCTTAAAAACGAAAGCCTCTGCATGTTATGCAGAGGCTTGTAAGCACATTACCCCTTAGAAAGCTTTTCTTTGAGGGCTTGTGCAATCACGGACACGTCCATTTCGAGCGTGGTTATGATTGTTTCGATAACACTCTCATCTTCTTCAGTTTCGGGTTGCTGTTCGCGTGCTGGAATTGTAGGAATGGCGGGCACTGTTGCAATGAGCCGAGCAAAGCATGAGGGACACTCGATGTTCATTCTTCGCCCTGCGTACTTCGCATCGATTTTCAGAGTGAATTCGCGTCCGCAGGTTCTACTTGGACATTTGGCCATTAGCAACAGATTCTTCACCTTTTAACTCCAGTGGGGGAAAGGGGGTACTTCTGAAAAATATCATACGACTTTTATTGAAAAAAGCAATACCAGGAAAAAAGCCATTTTCTTGATATTGACTTTAGAGGCCATCAAAAAAATTAATTAAATATTTATTTATTTCTCTTTGATCCAGATCGTAAAAATATTTCTGATTTTCATGAAGATAATTTGCTAGTACTACTCCAACAAATCTCCAATGCCAAGGTTCAAATTGGTAGTAAGTATTATTTTTAGGGTAGGAGAGTATAAAGCCATATTTATAAGAATTTTCTGTGAGCCATTTAAATGTTTCTGTTTTACTAAAACCAGAAAAAGTGTTGGCGATTTTTGGTGTTGTAAAGTCAACCGCAGTGCCTAATTGATGTTCTGAATAGCCTTGATCTGCAGAAAACTTATTTGCCCCAGATCCGTAAGTAGTGGTGTAAATATCTTTTAAATATGACTGAGTTTCGAAAGATCTGTATGCCGAAATAATTTCGAGAGGAATTTTGTTTTGTCTAGCACTATCAATCAATTTCAATAAAAATGGCAGTGCTTTTGTTTCAAATAACTCCTCTTTATTTTGGTATGTGTATTTAGTGTCTATTGAAGAAAGTTCTTTTGGGACATAGTGTTCATTTAGGAAAAATACTTTTGAATATTTTTGTAAAAACTCTTGATCGGTTTCTTTTAATTTTGCAAAACCAGTAACTTTGTCGGTAATACTTGCAATTTGTCCGGCAAAAGAGTCATTTATGTTTTTAATATTATTTAACTCTAATAAAAGCGTTTCGTTTTCTGATTTAGCTTCCATTAAAACCCCCGTTGTTAAATGTAATTGATTTTCGGTTTTGTCTAGGTTTTGTGTCAGGGAATAATATTTAAAGGTTACAAATCCGAAGGCCAAAATACAAATTATAGTTAGATAGGGAAGTAGGGGGATATTTTTCACCTGTCGATTTTAACACGATTGAAAGAAGGGCTTAATTTAAGTATCATTTGACCTGTTCTCCAAAAGAGAACATATTCCCCGGCCCGCTTAGACTCGATGTCTAGTCGAGGCTGGTGGCGCTCCGCCAGCTGGCGGAGGTAGTGCGAAGTAAAAACATTCCCCGGTGGCGCAGCGGTAGCGCAGTCGCCTGTTAAGCGATTGGTCGTAGGTTCGAATCCTACCCGGGGAGCCAGTTAGTATGAAGCCCAAAATTCGGCTCGCGCGAAGCGCGAGTGAGTGTGGCGGGAGTGGCGGAATCGGAAGTATGCAAAAGGATTTCCCAAGATTTTTTCGGAGAGAATTGCAGAGCCCTTTGCGCGAGGAGGGGGTTCGAGCCAATCTTTTTGAGAAAATTTTTCTTGTCCTCAAAATTTTCTCCGGAAGCGATAATTCCGGCTTGTTTGCTGTCTAAAATGAAAAGTCGCATCGGTTCGAGCCGATGATTGCCCTTTTGCTCAAAAT